>JAKARU010000227.1 GCA_021819225.1 Thermoplasmata archaeon | reverse complement strand
CCGATCTAATTGATAGCGAATATTTAAGGGATTGTTCCAGAAAATTACAGATCCTCGAGAGTCTTCTGCTCTGTCTCTGAAATTTCCTCAATATGCTGGATATCGTTTGAAACCAGAATGAGATCCCGCATGAGGGAGAGAACAGCATTCTTGTCGTCGAATGATGGTTCTATGAGCCTTTCGTTCTCCGTGATATTGATTCCAAGCAAGCCAAGCTTCTGCACATACAGTTCCTTGCGCTTGCTGAAGGATTGCCTGTATGCCCTTGGGAGATCTGCATCACACAGCTCAATCTCCCTTATAAAGACAGGCCTGTTGAACAAATTGAAAAGCAGTAGAAGCGACATATCTCCAGAACGCTCTGGATATCGGAGTCGGACCGTTTTACCAATAAGTGAATATATTGAAACCACCTTTTTATCATCTATAGAATAAACCTTCGCAGGCCTGATATCCTTGAACTTGAGAAGCCCCATATCTACCATTGAACTCAGGTACCCGGATAGGGTAAGCCTGTGCACCTTAAGATTTCTTGATTCGAGTTTATCCTTGATCCCTGAAATCGAGAGCTCGTCGTCTTTCAGTACCTCCATTATCTGTTTAGAAACACCGGTTATCATTTGAGTCCTTCCCTTTGTTTTAGTGCATTCTCTATGGCTTTATCACATATAAGATCAGATGAACCCAGAAAATTGTCAGGATTAACAATATTAAGTATTTGATCGTGAGAGAAATACTTACCAAACTCACCGCTCTCAAGAATGATAGCCAGATTGGAGTCCTCCTCATAGAACTTCATCGAGATCCTTCTCACAATCTCGTGAGCAGCCTGACGATCAACCCCCTTCATGGTGAGTTCGGACGTCAGCCTTTCAGAAATACACAGCTGCGATTTATCCAGATTTTCCTGCATAATACTAGCGTTTACCTTGAGGTTCTTAAGTATCCTGGTCATTTTGGTAATAATATAATCAGATAAGATGCACGAATATGGAATAGTGAATCGCTCCAGGGCACTGTTAGTCAGATCCCTTTCATGCCAGGTGACAGCTGATTCACTTTCCGGTGTTACTAAAGATCTTATAAATCGTGAAAGGCTGCACACATTTTCGCTTTCTATGGGGTTCCTCTTTGACGGCATAGCCGAGGAACCAACCTGGGTTCGAGAGTCAAAGAATTCCATGACCTCATTTATCTCTGGTCGTTGTAAATTCCTTATTTCTGTACCGATCTTGTCAAGCGTGACCGAAATGCCTGAAAGGATCTGGAGAAACTCAATGTACCTGTCCCTGGCAACAAGCTGTCCAGTAGCAACCTCGGATGAAAGCCCCAGGGAAGTCATGCATCTCAGTGAGACCTGCAGTCCCTTCCTTCCCATCGACGCCCCTGTACCCACTGGGCCAAGCGTCTTCCCAACAAGTATCCTCTTTTTCCCATCCTCGAGCCTCTGTAAATGACGGCTGAATTCCTCAAGCCATGTGGCTGCTTTGAGACCAAAGGTAATCGGGCTTGCGTGCTGACCATGTGTCCTGCCAAGCATGGGGGTTTTGGAGTATTTTCTGACCAGTGCAATCAGAATATCTTCCATGTCAAAAATATCACTGTAAATTATGTCATAAAAATCTTTTATTTGCAGGGCAGTAACGGTATCTATTATGTCATTTGATGTGAGACCGAAATGAAGAAAGGAGGATTCACTGCCACTTTGCTCTGAAACTGTTCGGATAAATGCCATTATATCATGATGAGTTTCTTTCTCTATCTCAGACACCCTCCTGGCATCAACCCCATGTTCCAGAACGGAAAGAAGAGGGTCAAGATCAAGCTCCGGTACCACCCCTTCTGCTATCTGTGCTCTCAAGGCTTCAATCTCAACTTTCAGCATAAGGTTATACCTATTCTGGATATCAAAAATACTCTTGACCTGATCCCTTCCATAACGTGAATCAATTGGGGAAACTATCATCTGATCAGCTTATATGCACAGATTTTAAAATCTTTATGATTCCTGTTACAATGAGAGATCGTGGAACATATCCTGGAAGAATTTCTGAGTCTCTCAGATATCAACAATAAAATATCCCGAACTTCCATTCCACTCCTTTCTTGTGTCTTTTATATGCATATTTCTGTGAAGCCATCCTGTGACGAGACTTTCATATTCCCCTCCTTCTCCAGAGATGTTAATTTTATATTTCTTGTTCAACATTATCAACCTGTTGATTGCATCTTCATCAAGGATCTGCCCAAGATACTCTTCTCCAAGACCCTCCGCAGACACTGAACAGAATACAGCTCTGATCCCGGAATTTACAACTTCTCGAACCTCTCTTGGCTGGTCTACGAGCCACAGTGGTGTGTAGGAGATCAGGTTGTTAAGTGTGCACATTCGCTCGATTCTTGTCTTCTGGAAATTTGAGGCAATTGCCCCGCTTATTATCATTCCAGCGCCATATTTTCTTGCAATCACTGGCACTTCCTCATAAAATCGGTCTTCCTCTATGTGAATATTTGGAATATCCAGGAGTGATGAGATGCCTGAAACAACACCTATATTTGGCACATGAAACATCTCCGAGTATTCATGGGGATCAACAGATACTGATAATAAAACATCGTGTCCCTGATCAAGAGCAAAAAGGGTTGCAAGAAACGAATCCTTACCTCCTGACAGCAGGGTGATTGCCTTCATGTTAATCTTAAATAGTTTCTCTTTATATCAACTTGGTGATAATATGGTATTAAAAATAGGAGACAAAGCACCTGAATTTGAACTCGCTGACACTTCCAACAAGATGGTTAAGCTGAGTGATTTTAAGGGTGAAAAGATCGTACTGGCATTCTTCCCGGGGGCATTTACGGGGGTATGTACAAAAGAAATGTGCACATTCAGGGATTCCATGGCTGCATTTCACGATTTGAACGCAAAAGTCATAGGAATTAGTGTTGATACCCCATTCTCACTCAAGAAATTCCAGGATGAGAATAAATTGGCATTTACACTCCTGAGCGACCATTCCAAGGACACGATCAGGAAAT
>JAKARU010000226.1 GCA_021819225.1 Thermoplasmata archaeon | reverse complement strand
GTAAGGAATCATAAACTATCCATGGAATCCATACGAAGAAATCTGAGGATCTCAAGGAAGAGATCACTTGTGGAATATCCATATGCAATCATGAAAAGAGTATTTCATTTCTCACATGTCATGGTTACAACATTAAGAAGAGTGTGGTGAAGTTCATGTTTGCATGTTTTGCTTACAATGTACATGCATTGAAGATCATCAATGGATAGCGTGAGCTATCAATTATTTAAGAAATTTCAGGAGAAACAGTTATAAAAAGGGATAATTAATGGATTAAACAGTTAAAAATAGGTTAATCTTCAGCGGTAATCAGGAATTTATTCAGGAAATTTACAGAATGTGGTAGAAAATAGAAAACCTCTAGTCAATTTTTTGGAATTACAGTTATTATAACTTTACCCTGATCTATGAACGAAGAACTAGGAGTGGAGAATCAGTGTTGTATGGTGATCTGTATGGATATCGATCTATTCACATTAGAACATGCGAGATCTGGGGTACCTCATTTCCAGGAAGATTCCAATATATTTTGTATGAAAAAGGTATAGAAAATACTCACAGGATATGGATAAATGAACCTTTCTTATCTGGAAGATAAGTGCGCAAATGTATAATAATAAGAAGTCGTCACATGAACAGAATATGCAAATTTTACTACAGGTTACTTAAACAATTGTTCAACGCAGGAGGCATACTAAACTTTTTTCTAGCCAGAGATTTAGATGTTTATTCTGACGCCGGGGGGGAGATTTGAACTCCCGAGCTACAAGAGCGGTAGATTTCGAATCTACCGCCTTACCGGGCTAGGCTACCCCGACATTCATTTTCTTATGTTCCTCCATGATGCATTTATTCATTATGACTTTTATGGAGTTATCTTCAGCAAGTTTAGCCCCTTCCATATTCTCTACACCTAGCTGCATCCATATAACATCTGGCATTATTTTTAGGGCTTCTTCAATTACTGGCACTACCGCTTCTGATTTCCTGAAAATATCTACAACCTCAATCTTGTTTTCCAGTGAAGCTGATTCAAGATCAGGGTAACATTTGATACCTTCCCATTCAGTCAATGTTGGATTTATTGGTATAACCTTGAAACCATGTTCCATTAGATATTTTGAAACTTTGTAGCTGTCCCTGTCTGTTTTATTACTTATGCCAACTACTGCCACACTTTTGTTGTCTCTAAAAACTTCACGTATAACACTTGTTTCATTCATGATTAAATAAAAATAATATTGGTTTTAAATCTTTTCCTTATTTTACCAGTTTCTCAATTTCATCCTTGGTAAATATTTTGAAAGTTGAGTCACTTCTAATTGAGGCTACTTCTGGAGTCTTGTATTCAGCTCCCTCTTCCATTGAAGATTTTAGAGCTGCAATGCCTATTCCGATTGCTGTTTTTTCATCAGCGTCCTCTTTGTATTCCTTTTCGAGATAGGAAAGAACCTGGTCTCTTCCTGCACCGATTGCAGTTGCTTTATATTCATTAATGACACCGGATGGATCTGAATCAAAAAGCCTTGCTCCAACCTGGTCGATTCCTGCAAAAATAATGGAAACACCATATGGCCTTACCCCGCCGTACTGTGTATATTGCTGCATCTGGTCTGCTACCTTCTTGACAAGATTCTCTATGTTGACAAGAGAACCATAGCTGACCTTTTCCTGCTGGGTTACTATCCTTGCGAAATCTATTAGGACTCTTGCATCTGCCCCGAGACCTGATGTGACACAACCTACAAAATCATCTATTAACTGAATTTTTTCCAGAGAGTTCTGTTCCATTAACTTGCTTCTTGGTCTTTTTTCTGAAATGAGAAGAACGCCATCCTTGAACTTGATTCCAAGAGCAGTGGAGCCTCTTTTTACTGCTTCTCTTGCATATTCAACCTGAAATAGTCTCCCATCAGGGGAGAAAACTGTAATTGCCCTATCATATGCCATTTGTCCCTGTTGCATTTATTTTCACCTTAACTCCCTTAACATGTTTCTCTAATAAATCTTTTCTAATTTTTCCTTTTGTTGTGAGGTTTCAACCAACCCTCTCTGACGGAAGGTATTGTAAATCTAATCATGCAATAGCAATTGATTTACATTACTTTGCCAGACGTGAAAGACCATTATTTATCTCTTTCTTACATGTCTCAACAGCCTGATTTCAGCATAGTCATGAAGGTATATGCTTCATTTCCATAGGACGAGCAGGTCATTGAATCCCATGTGTTCTTATGGGCAGTTCGTCCTAACTGTCCTGCCCTCAAACAGAGTGTCTTGCTGCCTCATGTGTGGACTGTTTACAATGCATCATTCTCTGAATTAAACACTCGCTCTAATTCTCTTTTCGTGTCATGTATTACCTCTCGAAAAAGATAAAATTATTAGTTCCATAATCATGTATAATAAAGTGTTTCCATATTGCAGTTCCTGTAAGGCAAAAAAGAATTTATGTGGACTTGGATATTGTCCCATAATAAAGAACCTCAAATCCAGCGGTCTTGAACTCAGGATGGTCAGTGGAGAAGCAGAAACAGATACTCCCCCAGGTATATTTGTCGGTAATTATGGATATCCAGAAGTTCTTGCGGGTCCAACTGCCCTCTTTAATCAGGATGTTTTTGATTACGGTAAGGACAGATTTGGAATGAAACTGGAGGAAGTTATTTCCATGAATTCAAATGTCTACAGAACAGCATCAAAGATGTCCATAAGAAGACCAGATGAGAAATTTCATGAATATATACTGGAAAGTGCTTCATCTGTGAAACCATTTGAGATCGCTTTCAAGACCGATCACTTTTCCATGCATGGTCCTGATACAGGAGATTTTTTTGATACTCCGGTTGGATCAACTGCAATGGTCTCCAATCTCAGGGTTACGGGAAATCCCAAAATACCAAGAATGGTTGATTACATTCACGAAGATAATGATCTGAAGTCTTCACAGGCCCTTTTCAAACTGTTTCAGGAGGGCTTTC
Organism: Thermoplasmata archaeon; assembly: GCA_021819225.1. The sequence goes on along the minus strand of JAKARU010000226.1, from coordinate 59 downwards.
AGCCAGAATATCTGCAAAACATACTTGCCGGTGGTTTGATAGGGATAGATCAAGATCGG
>JAKARU010000225.1 GCA_021819225.1 Thermoplasmata archaeon | reverse complement strand
TGTGGGCTTCACATCCATTCCATCTGCAATTTCTATGAATTTCTTAACAATTTCAGCGGATTTTTCAACACTTTCCCTGAAACCATCTGTATAGCTTCCCCTTGTTCCGGTCTTTATGCCAGACTGATATTTACCTGAAAGTATACCCTCAGCAAGTGGAACATAGGCAAGCAGGGTCATTGAATGCTTCCTGGCAATCTCTGCCTTTTCATCTTCAAACTCCCGATTAATAAGGTTGTATGATTCCTGCATGGTTACAAAATTCTCCCATCTGTTCTCGTCAGCTATTTTCATCATTTCCTTTGTGGAGGAAGGGGGATGGTTACTTGTACCTATATAATGCACCATACCTCTGTGTACAAGGTCGTTGAGTACATCCATTGTTTCTCTTGAAGAAGTATGTGGATCCTGCCAGTGTATCTGGTACAGATCAACATAGGAAGTTTTGAGTCTCGACAGGCTTTCCCTGATCTGCCAGGAAATGTGTTTTCTTGATAATCCTCCACCATTATGGAATGTGGCTACTTCTGCTCTTACCTTTGTTGCGATCACATACGATTCTCTTTCAAAATCCTTGAGGTAATCACCAAGTATACGTTCTGCATTTCCAGATTTTTCAGGGTGCATATGTGTCTCGCTGATGGTTCCGTGATACGTGTTTGCCGTGTCAAAAAAGTTTATTCCAAGATCCATGGCTTTCCTGAAAATCCTATTTGACTTTTCCAGATCGACATACAGAACTCCATCAGGATACCTTTTGTCTGAGGGAGGAAGATGCCATGTTCCAAGGGCAAATTGCGAAACCTCCATTCCGCCTATGTGTTTGTATTTCATTTTTGTCAAGTTTAGTCTGTTTCATAAATTTTTTCATAGCGATCTCTCTATTGAACAAATTCCAGAATCTCTGAAGTTCCTCCAGCTGGTATTCTCTTAAGACTTTATCTCCGTACTCACTTTCCCGTCCCATTCAGGGTAGGCGTTCTTTCGATCTTTATCATAGGTTTTGTTTTTGTAAGTTTCAACGCACCGAAGCCATCATCGATACCAAAAGCAGGCTTCCAACTGCCATGGGAATCTGGGTGAGTTATTGGAAACCGTCTGGAACATAATTGTGTGTTTTTAGAACATCTCAGTGCCATCTGGTCAGTATTTATTATACCTCCAAAGTATATCAAATCGTGAGAAACATCGTAATATACGATTTTGATGGTACTGTAACCACTGGTACCTCGCAATACATACGCTGTGCAGATTTAATTGCAGAAGAACTGGGAGGACGTGATGCGGAGAAATTCACTGAAGAGATCAAGGATTCATTCAGTGGAAAAATAGCCTTTTATGGAGAGGATGGATGGGATCTTGTTGACAGGATTTCAAAGAGGTACTCAGATCAAGCACTGTTCACGAAAGCATTCCATACAACCCGGAAAGAAATGCTTTCTCAGATCTCAGAAAGTGTTTTGTCCAATAGTGTTATTGAACTGCTCGAAGAAATACACCCGTTATGTGTCACTGCTCTGGCGTCAAATTCTCCTCGAGAATATGTTAATGATTACATCGAGAAATTTTATCTAACAAAACACTTTGACTATATAAGATACGGTGCGCACAAACCCGTTGGTATCATTGACCTGGGTTTATTTTTAATGAAAGAAACACGCTATGATGATGCTAGAATACTGAGCATAGGAGATCATTATGTAAATGACGTGGAACCTGCTGTAAAGATGGGTTGGGATGGTGCTTATATAAATCCGTTTAATCTTGACAACAGGAGAGCTACCGTTACAGGTCGAACCATAACAGACCTCTACGACTGGATACTTTCATGGTGCAAAACATAAAAATAATCATACGGTCGCTTTTTTTCTTACAAAATCGCTATCTATACGGTTATTTCCCTTGAAAAGCAGCACTTTTGATCTGTCGAATGAGATACTTACTCTGGAGCCGATTCCAGTTGAATCTACAGCCTGGAGCTTTGAACGTACCCTTATACCATTCATGTCAATTGTGACAAGATAGCTGTAACCAAGAAACTGAATGTTGTTGATTGTTCCTGTGAGACCTGGCCCACTAATATCACTGGAAATGGAGACATCCTCTATTCTGACCCCCAGCGTATCAAAGTCCTGGTTGAAATGCATATTTGAGAGCATTTCAGCAGGAATGAGATTCAAGCCGCCAAGGAAACTAGCCACAAAGTGGTTTGCAGGCTTATGGTAAATTTCAGAAGGGGGGCCAGACTGTACAATCCTGGAATCGTTCAGTATAACTATGTTATCACCAAGTGCCATTGCCTCCTCCTGATCATGCGTAACATGTATGGCGGTTATGCCAAGTTTTCTCTGGGTCTCCTTAAGGTAATCCCTCAGGTCGATCCTTACCCTTGCATCAAGATTCGACAGCGGTTCATCCATCAGAAGTATTTTCGGGCTTTTCACCAATGCTCTTGCAAGTGCTACTCTTTGCTGCTGGCCTCCACTGAGCTGCTTGGGAAGTTTTCCTTCATGTGACTCGAGTTCCATCACTTTCAGAAGATTTCCAACCTTCGAGCGGATGTATTCATTCTTAAATCGTTGAACGGTAAGAGGCATGGCTATGTTATCGTATACGGTTAGATGAGGGTATAGGGCATAATTCTGGAACACAAGGCCAATATTCCTCTTCCATGAAGGGAGATCTGTGACATCCTGTCCACCGATGACAACCGTTCCCTTATCCGGAACCTCAAGGCCAGCGGCTATCCTCAGTAATGTTGTCTTTCCGGATCCTGATGGTCCAAGTACCACAGCATATGTGTTTTCATTGAACTGAAGACTGTGGAAGGAGAGTGCCGTAAAACCACCAAATTTTTTCTCAATATTATGCATTTCAAATAATGGTGTCATCCAACAGAGCCTCCAACTCTCCAAAGTTTATCTATTCTTCTTCTTGTGGCATATATCAGTATGATTGATGGTATAAGGCTTATTACGCTTGCAGCTGAAAGAACACCGTAATTGAATGCTTCATGACCTATTGTTCCGCCTAGTAATATTGT
>JAKARU010000224.1 GCA_021819225.1 Thermoplasmata archaeon | reverse complement strand
ATAACTTACTCAGACAAGGATAGAGGGACTCGTAAAAAAGTGGGAAGTATCAGAACCAACATAGAATCTGTTAAATCAGATAATGGATTGGAATGGTCAAAAGATGATCCTGAGTTTTCATGGATTGGGAATAGCATTTATGAAAAGATGGTTAATACCATATTAAGAAGGGTACTGATCGCAGAGAGAGACAATTTGAATAATCTTCCGCTTTACAGCAAGATAAAACTGTCCACTTATGAAATTTCTGAATTCATCCATGGAAACTTTAATGAAAGTTTAACCGAGGACCTTATCTTTGGCTTGCTTTTGATAAACAGACATAGCGATGATTTCTATAATTACGCGTATGAAATTATTGAAAAAGGGGAATTTCCGGCCATAAAGCCCTTTGATTTTGCACTTTTGAAATTAATATTTCTACCAGAAGATATAAGAAGTGGATTTGATGAATCAGTCCATATAATTCCTGAAACGGCAATAGTGTCTCTGCTCAAGGCAGGTAGGGTGGCAGATGCATGCAGGATTGCCCAGAGTAGATTGCTTTCAAGCAATCTAAAACCGATCAATACAATTTTCCCCAATTTAGGACAGAGCTATAGCATGAAACTGGCAGCGGCACTTCTGTTGCCAGTTGAACAGAGAGAATTGACGGAACTTGCATTGATAAAAAACAAAGGAGATAGAAAATGAGTAAAAAGTACTATGAACTTGGAGAATACCCGAGAATATTGATAGAAAGCAAGCTAAGACCGGTGCAGGGTGACCGTTTTCAACCTGCTAGTTTTTCAAACCTAGGAAATAGTGTTTATGAAAGACCTGACGGCAAAGAAATGGTTCTGGTGGATACAGCCCAGTCCGTTGCAAACATGTTGGAATCCACCATTATAAGTGATGATGGAGTTAATGTGAAGAAGGAGCTTGATGGAATATCATATGTATTATCTGAACTTGAACTGAATCACAAGGATGGGAGGTCTCCTCTAAAGACCCGTACAAGCTCCTTGATAGAACCTCATCGAATAAATTCTCCATATATAATGTTTGATCACCCTGAATTCCAATCAAAACTTGTAGAACGGGCTGATTATTCCAAAGGAACATTGATTAACTGGAAAAAAATAGGAGAGACACTTTTTTATTTTGATATAAACTCTTTACTGCATGGTACTTTCCTATCGAATCTTAAAGATGGTGGTAGATTCAGAGTACCAAGGATAGTGAGCGGTTTTATAGAAGCAGAAAATGCGAAACGTGTCCTGTCAGGCGGGGTTAAGAATTCCTCCCTAAATGATCCTAGGGGCGAAGTGGTTGTTGAAGATCATGAAACAGGTAAAGTATACACAACTGGAGGTCATGAAACACCTAATGTATACACAAACGTACCATATACTAGAACAGAATTTACTGCAGAAAGTATCTCTGGATATTTTAACATAGATCTTTCCCTTATCTACGGCTATGGAATGGACCGTGCAGCCTCCAATCTCCTGATTTCACTTGCATTATACAAAATAGTGACATTACTGAAAAATGGACTCAGACCAAGAACAGCCTGCGATCTTATGGTAGAAAAAACCATTGTAACATACCCTGATGAGTTTAATCTCCCCTCACAGAAGGAACTGCTTGAGGAAGTGAGGAATAATATAGCGGAATGTCGTAAAAAAGGCCTTTTCCCTGAGCCACCGGTAACTGTTGTCAAAACCAAGGTACAGGTGAAACAAAAAACCACTGATACAGGTGATGATGGTACAGAATGAGGTGATATTACGATAGTGATCAAGATAAACTTCCTCACTGGTAAATACCATGCAAATCCATGGGGAAGACATGTAAGGGAAGCAGCTGTTGAATGGGGACCTTCCCCCTATAGAATTATCAGAGCCCTGATCGATACAAAATTTAGAAAAATTCCAGATATGGACATTGAAGTCCTGAGGGAAATATTGACAAAACTGAGTTCGTCACTGCCTGTTTTCCATCTTCCAAAAGCCTCATATTCGTATATAGACATTTTCAAAAATGTCAATAAATTTGGAGATCCTGAAAGAAAGGAAGAAACATTTGACGCTTTTGTAGTTGTAAACCCATCCGATCCCTTATATATAAAGTGGGACACACCAAATTTAACTGACGATGAAGAGAAATGTCTTTCTGAATTGCTAAACAAAATTAATTTCCTTGGAAGAAGCGAATCATGGGTAAAAATGGAATTGTCTGACCCTCCTTCAGATATCGAATGGAACTCATATCCTTCAACGCTTTCACTTGATTCAGAAAATACCGAGGAGATAAAAATTGCTGTTCCTGTTTCAAAGGAAGAATATGAAACTCAGAGAGTAATTAAAGAATTAACCTGGTTTGATGGGCTGATCCTTCGCACCACTGACCTTTTAAAGGGAAAGATTGCGAATTCACCCTCTATGAAATTTGAAAACTATTGCGTAAGAAGAGACAGATTTGAAGTTGTGTTAAAACAGCCAGACAGAAGAGAACATACGGAATTCAATGCCATACTTTACGAGATGGAATCTAAGCTTCCCCCAAGAATAACAGATTCAATAACCATAGGAGATCAAATACACAAATCCTTAATGTCTCGCTACAAAAAAGTGACAGGAAACACCCATATTTCAAGTCTCATAAGTGGAAGGGATCAATCGGGAAACTCTCTTAAGGGCCACCGGCATATTTTCATAATGCCCCTTGACCTTGACTATGATGGGGTCCTCGATCATGTGCTTATAGAGTCAAAGGAAAAATTTAATTTTGATGAGGCTAGAACTCTTGGATCATTCAAAGCTCTCTGGCAGGGAAATGGAGAAACTATAAGATTCATCCCGGTGCAATTTGGCATGAGAAATGAGATTATTTTACCTCACCGCAGTAATGGTGAAAGTCTGACTTTCCTGAGTGAAACTCCTGTTGTCCTGACCAGGCATTACAGAAAAGGTAGAGGTGACAAAGAAAAGTGGATCAAAGAAGAACTGAAGCATGAAGCTTTAAACCACGGACTTCCAGAACCCCTCTCTGTTTCTATTGTTGAGAAGTT
>JAKARU010000223.1 GCA_021819225.1 Thermoplasmata archaeon | reverse complement strand
GTCCTGGAACATGTACACATATCCCAGTCTTGACGATCTTCTTGAGGACTGTATTGGCCTTCCGTTGTACATGAACGCTGAATCAAATTTCACCTTGTCCGGAACAAGGGTGGAATTCCTTCTCAATGGTACGATGTAGTGCATCTTCAGCTTTCTCAGATCCTTAACGATGGTTTCTGAGAACAGTCCGCGATCCATGATGAAGCCCATGTCGCGTTCATGAAAACGGTCTATAAAATAACCCAGGGATTTGATATCCTTTACTGAGCCATAGAATACATCAACGGCCACCGGTATCCATGACTTCACGGAGAATGCCATTATTACTGTGACCTGATTCTCACATTCATGATTAGGATTGTATCCCTTCTCTGCAAGCTTAAGGTTCTTGGAATATGAAATGATGGATGTCATATCATAAAAAAGCAAACCGCCAGGTTCCATTAATTTCCTGAACATCTCGTACAGATCTGGAAAATGATTCCCGACGTATCCGAGGATCCTTGAAAGTTCATCAGGATCCAGATCGGGCTTCAGTTTCCGGGATATGTACAGCTTCTGGTACCTTGACTCTACTAGTCTTAAAGGCACTGGATCAATGGCCTTCACTATTGCCATTGCAATGATCTCGTTTCTATAGGGATGCTTCTCCATGATCGTATACATGTCCTGTGCAAGGTTCCATACAAGCTGTGAGTTTCCGTATTCATATATCCTGGAAGATGAGAATATTCTCTTTGGCCTCTTCTCCCTGTAGGTTCCGTTCTCATCTATGGAACCGAGGAGAACGGTCTTCTTCACAGGCTTCTTTTTCTTCTTGTCCCATATGCCCTTTGCAACATACAGGTAATAGTTTTCTCCTATGATCTTCAGTTCAAGCTTCTTTCCATGTTCGCTTTTCATCTTCAAGTATGTCTCTTTGACTGCATCTGGGGCATTGTCGATCATTGACATATGTGTTACCATATGTGTTAATACTATTTACGTGTTTTCACTGAAGATGGCTAGAATAAAGGCTCGGAAGAATACATATGGATCGAAATGAAAAATGACCAAATACTATTTCATTCTCCATATCACGTGTTCAGCTGATTAAAAAATATGTGTTAATGTGAAAGAGTTCAGGTATATAAGAATAATCTTGAGCTCGATAGGTCATACCTGAGGGATAAACACATAATGTTCACCTACTTGTTCCTGAACCTTCTTTCACGGTATCTTCACTTACAGATCATGAACATGATAGATGGGAAAAGCAGTGTGAGGGATGTTCTCCTCATCTTATCAAATACCAAGATCTACAGGATGGAGAGATCAAAGATCGTTAATGGAATTTCAAAGAAAATCAATGAACCTGTATCGAAACTTAATATCGATCCAGACATATTACACAAAACTTCGTGAGTTAAGGTTTAAACTTGTGCGTATCAGGGAATTACACAGCGTAGTGCTACTCAAATAACTAATCAGATATACTTATTTGACCTGTTTGTCCATTATAATGCATATGCCAATTGCTCATAGTCTCCCTTCCGATAAGACAATGAAACGGCTGATTGGCTAAATCGACTTCTGTCGCCCTCAACATATCTTAACTCTTTAGGTTGGAACCGGAAAAACTCAGGGACACAAAATAAACAGGGGATATTTTTGTTCCATTAACCGTCAAATTATTCGTTACTCCATTTTTCTTTAGACCCAGGGCAGAGGCGATCTTCTTATCAATCGCAAGACCCGATGCCCCAGTATCGACAACGGCTTTGCAAAGAAATGGTTGAGGAGTTTGCACTCCCTGAGTTTGGAGTGTGGAAGCAGTGAGCATGTCTGGAGATATTGCAACATTCAAAATTATGCCGCTTTGAGCTAAAACTGATGCCCCAAGGGAAGGATTCCATTGTAACTGTATCTTTTTAGGATCATTGGGATCGGAGGCTGTTTTAAAGCCCATTGGAGAGAGTGTAAGTCACCCCATTCTAAGCCACCGATGCAAGGAAATTCAATGGTTGTTGTTCTACCATCTGAATTATCAACACATCTTCTGCTCCAAATAGCTCAAGGGCTTTTTTATGTGCATCTTGAAAATTGGAAAATGATCCATGTACTTTTTTATTCTTAATTAGAATAAACATATTTTGGTATTCTCGCATAAATTTCTGCTTATTTTCTTTATAGAATTCAATATCTTCTTCAAATGTCATAATTACGTATTTCAAATCTGCGTATATACATTTGTTACAGTATACATTATCAGAATTCAGTTTATTTTACTATGGCATTCCTTCTGGAACTGAAATCATAAGATATCATTAAAGTACACCATCAAACACAACTCTAGAAGGCATTGTATGCCGAGTTCAAAAAGATATGAACATCCCTTAACGATTTCTCACAATTGTGTATCACCCGTTTTCGTAATTAGTAATGTGCCCATGATGGATCTTGAACTTAGGAATCAGAATATCTCATAAGTTACATAAATCCCGTTTTCCGCAGTGTCGTTCATTGTACAATGAATCCAGATCCTCTAACCATTACTTGATTGTTGTTAGAACCATTATCAAATTAGAGCATGCAAACTTCGGGTTTTTTTAGAATTAAGCAAGATAGTTAGTAGGAAACTAAACTTATGTATTGCTCAGTCATAAAAAATTGATATATGTAAGGAATTCATTAGCCGATGGTAATAATATGCTTCTTAAAATGAGCAAAATCACATCTAAAGGCCAAGTAACAATACCTGTAGAAGTGAGAAGAGCACTAGGTTTGGATGTGGGAGATACTATCTTGTTCGAGAAGATAGATGGTAACATTGTCATAAAAAAGAACAAAAATGGTACATTGTTATCAGTCCTCGAGGAAGCTGGCCCTCTCAGCAAAGAAGCCAGGAAAGTACTCAATAAAATTAGGGATGAGTAGCATTAGGTCTGTGTCGATACAAACGTCTTTTTAAATGTGCTAAATATGGAGCAAAATTTTTACAGTGATTAAAAAGAAGCGTTGAATGCAATTGACCAGGGTCAGGTGGATGCGATCATACCAACTTTAGCGATGGCAGAAA
>JAKARU010000222.1 GCA_021819225.1 Thermoplasmata archaeon | reverse complement strand
GAGGAGATTATTTCAATCGTGGATCGCCTGACAGAAGAATTCCACTTAAAAGGACTGTCAAATCTTCAGATAGCCCTAAACAAATCTGGTATATACATAATAGAGCTGAATGCAAGATCGAGCAGAAGTGTTCCCTATGTTTCCAAAGCTATCGGAAAGGATGTCACCCTTACAGCAATAAAGTATTCTCTGGGCATAGATAGAGCAGAAGGTGCAATGATTGAGCCTGCCTCTTTCTTCTGCAAAGTTCCAATTTTTCCGTTCAAAAGGTTCCCGGAACATGATATCCTGTTATCCCCTGAAATGAAATCAACTGGCGAGGGTCTCGGGATCGGAAAAACGTTCGAAGAAGCTGTTCTGAAAGCTTTCAATATCCAGAATCACAAATTCAATGGATCAGGAGGATGCCTGATCTCAGTCAATGATTTTTACAAAGATATGATAATAGATGTCGCAAGGGATCTTAAGAGAGAGGGCATACTTTTATTCTCTACTCCTGGCACGCATAATTTCCTGAGGGAAAAAGGGGTAGAATCTTTTCTTGTATTCAAGATAGGGGATGAAAGAAGACCTACAGTCAGGGATATTCTTGAGAACCAGGATATAATGATGATAATAAATTTGCCGAACCGTTCCACTGGATCCATTGCTGATGGATTTGAAATAAGGAGAGTTGCGACAGCTAAAAACATACCAGTTGTAACAAACCTCAACCTTGCCAAAGCGATTGTGCGGTCCATAGCAAAAAAACCAAGGATGGTGCCGAGGGAATTGAATGAATACTATGATCAATAATGCAAAATAGGTTATACAGGTGGAGCTACTTCTTCCTCTTCCTTCTTGCGTCTTGACTCGAGCTTCAGCATGTATCTGGTTACATAACCTGCAATGTTGTTAAGTGTTTTCTTTGAAGGAACGGTTACAACCTGCCTGACTACCTCCCTGTTTTCATGAAAATCCAGGTTGAACTTTCCAGGAAATGAGGTTACCAGTGACTCGGCTGTTTTCTTGATACCTGAAGATCTTATGCTACCCATATTATGCGACCAGATAATTGTATATCAATATAAAAAGGCTCTTTATTTGGACCCAATCTAATGATGATTAAACCCCTAGTCAGGAGGAGGACAGATAAGGACAGGTATTTTGCTTAATTTAACTATTTCAGAACTGACCGATCCAAGGATCACCTTGCTGAGGCCGCTCAATTTTCTTGTTCCAGATATAATCATATCGCAGGATTTCTCCTCTGCTGCCCTTACTATAACCTTGGCGATCTGATCACCTGTCGCATCCATCTTCTCAATGTCAAAATTAACTCCTGAATCAGAGAGCATTGCTGATGATATCTGCAATATTTTATCTGCCGCTTCATCCTGTTTTATGTATACAGTGGATGGAACATATGAATCAAATGTTGGCCCGGAGCCCATTACTGCAGGTGTGACGTATAGAACAGTTATATTTTCTATCACTTCCTTAAATCTAAGGGCAAATTTAAGGGCCAGTTTCGCACCTTCAGAACCATCGAATGCTAAAAGAATTTTCATAACAATGATCCAATATTCACCCCTTTAATAATTTTTCTGTTAATTTAGGTATCCCGAATTAAATGTTGGTTATACTAATAATTATAAATTCAGTCTAAAATAAGGTGAATTTAGTTTTAACGGGGTGCCCAGATTGTATCAAAATTATCCTTTTATACGGAATTCATGAGATCGACCTGAAAAATCCTCTTGCACAGAAAGATGAAGTATGCTCAGTTAGATTTCTCAGTTCTAAGAACAAATAATGCAAACTTGCTCTCACTATCAGTAAACACTTTTTCCTTTTTTAATCCGGATGACTTACAGATGTCGGTAAATTGATCAACCGAGTATTTATAGGAATTCTCTGTGTGGACTTTTTCCCCTTCGTAAAAATCCACCCGGCTTCCTGAAATATCAACTGTGAACGACCTCTTTGCTATCAGGTACATTTCTATGCGTCCCTCTCTCTCATTATAGACAGCTTTGTGATAGAAATCATCCTCCTCTATGTCGGAATTCAATTCATGTCTAATCCGCGTGATAAGATTCAGGTTAAACTTTGCGGTGACTTCTTCTGAGTCATTATATGCCTTTTCCAGAGTTTCCTTATCCTTCTTTAAATCTACACCTATTATGAAGAAGTCCCTGCCATCAAGAATTTCAGAACATTCTTTCAGGAAATCACCCGCTTCATGTGGTTCAAAATTTCCAATTGTCGAACCGAGGAAAAATAGGCCCAGGTTACCACTGTGTTTGTAATAGGGGAGTACAAGATTCTTAGTGTAATCGGCACATACTGGGATTATTTTCAAATTCGGGAATTTTTTCCTGTATTTCGACAAAGAGTCGGCAAGAGTTACTTTCGATATATCTATGGGCATATAGCAGCTGATTTTATTGCACTGGGCGATGATCTGTTCTGTTTTGGATGAATCGCCAGCACCAAGTTCCACGAGCATTGAATCTTCAGCAAATAAACTGCAAATTTCCCTCCAATAATTATCAAGTATCCATTTTTCAGTCCTTGATGGGTAGTATTCCTCCAACCTTGTTATTTCTTCAAATAATTTTGATCCTTTTGCGTCGTAAAACAGTTTTGGGCTAAGCCATTTTTTCTCTGACGTGAGTCCAGTAAGAACTTCTCTCCTGAAATCCTGTGGCGGTGGGCTCTGATCATATATCTTATCAGAATTAATCATCTATCCTCCGCGAGCCTCATTCCGGTAAACGCCCACCGCTTCTCTGGCTGAAAGTAATTACGATAACTTAAACGGATGTGATCCCTTGGGGTACCATAGCTTCCGCCTTTCAATACCATCTGTCCAGACATAAATTTGTGATTATATTCACCTATTTCACCCTCGGCAGGCTTACTTCCCGGATATGGCAGATAAGGGCTCTGTGTCCATTCCCATAGATCACCGAAACCCTGGGATAAACCGGCATTTGAACATGATGTAGGCTTCAAATAACCCGACTCCATGAAATTTTCCCTGCCTGTCTTTTCGTAATGAGCAAATGCCTTATCTACT
>JAKARU010000221.1 GCA_021819225.1 Thermoplasmata archaeon | reverse complement strand
TTTTTTAATGCAATGTCTCCCCTGAAGCACAGGGAAGTTGGCATGGTTGGGGCTGGTCTTTTATCAGATTCAGTATATCTGGAACTCATAGGAGATATGCATCATGTGTCAAGGGAGGCAATTGAGATTCTACTGAAAACAAGAGATATTGATCACATAGTGGGAATTACAGATTCACTTTCCATAGGAGGTACTACCACAGCAGAAGTTAAACTTGGAGGCCTTGATGTCATAAAAAAGGATGGTGTTGCATGGATCAAGGATACAAACACCATCGCAGGAAGCATCCTCACAATGGATGCTGCATTCCGGAATCTTCATGAGATTATCCCAGATCTCATGAGCCTGACGAAGATTTTTTCGACTAACCCCTCAAGGGTATTGAGCCTGAAAAACCTGGGATATATAGATGCTGGAATGAATGCAGACCTGAATTTTATTGATGAACATATGAATGTGAAAGCCACGATGATAGGTGGGTATCTTGCTGGTGATGAGAAATGAGAATATTTAAGGGGCAGAACTATCCGGTAAGAAGGTATAGGATATGACGTCATCCACTGAAGACATAAACCCATTCTCTGTAAACATACATGAGTGGGATGAAGAAACAATTAGCTCATTTATTCACCTCTCCGATATAGCTGCCTATGAGGCAGTTGGAAAAGCGATGGATGAAATTTCCAAAGCATGCAGGATGATTCTGGAATCCCTTGAAAAAGGTGGGAGAGTCATTTACCTTGGTGCAGGTACAAGTGGAAGGGTTGCTGCCCAGGATGTTGTTGAACTGCTTCCAACATACGATCTCGGAACAGATTACTTTGATTTCATACTGGCTGGAGGTGTCGGATCACTTGTTAAATCTGTTGAGGGCGCAGAGGATGACAGGAACGGATCAGTGGAGGAGTTGAAGCAGAGGAGGCTAAATTCTAAGGACACTGTTGTTGGAATATCAGCATCAGGCACTACACCATTCGTTCTTGGTGGCATGGACTACGCAAGAACACTGGGATGCAGGACAATTGGAATAACAAATAATCATGGCAAGAAGATAGAGAAATCATCTGATCTATGCATTGAACTGCTGACAGGCCCGGAAGTTATTCAGGGTTCAACCAGGATGAAAGCAGGGACTGCTCAGAAGATGGCACTGAATATAATTTCTACCACTGTAGCGGTAAGGCTTGGAAGAACCTACAGGAATACCATGTCCCACATGGGATCATGGTACAATGAAAAACTGAAGAAAAGATCGGTTAACATACTTGTTACCCAGTTTTCAATGTCTGAATCTGATGCAGTGAAAATGCTTACTGAAAATAATTACAACATTAACAGGTGCATAGAAATTCTGAAGAACAGTAGATAAGTGAGAAACTGCTCCAGTCAACTTAATATTGCCAGTTATTATGCTCCGGTAGATGATAAAATCAGTAAAATTTAAAAAACTGAATCTTGAGATGAAGAAACCTTTCAAGATTGCTTTGGGCTCAACAGATTTTTATGAGGGATTCCTGGTTTCCATTGAGACAGATGATGGCATAACAGGATACGGTGAGGCTACCACAACACCATTCATTACAGGAGATACCATGGGCTCAATAGAGAGCGAACTTTCATTCTTCTCTAAGAAGCTGATCGGAGAGGAGGAATCACCTGAGATTGTAAATACAAAGATGAAGGCGTGGATGAGATCATCCAAGGCAAGCAGGAATGCAATTGACTGTGCACTCTGGGACATCATAGGAAAGAGGGCAAACATGAACCTTGTAAAATTGCTGGGAAATCATAAGAAATCAATCCTGACTTCATACACCGTTGATCTGGTTGATGCAGAGACTGCGAAATCACAGGCTAAGGAGCTGTTATCACAGGGTCTCAGGGTTTTCAAGATAAAAGTCGGATCCGGGATTGAGGAAGATTTGAAAAGAGTAAAGGTTGTGAGGGATGTGGTCGGGGAAGATAAGATGATCTACATAGACTTCAACCAGGCATATAACGTTAAAAATGCTGTCAGGATATCAAGATTACTGGAACCTTACAATATAGAATTCATGGAACAACCCATTGCTTCCACAGATATTTCTGGATTGCGTTTTATAAGGGATCATTCTGAAATTCCTGTCTATGCAGACGAGACCATTTTCACGCCACAGGATGTTTCTGAAGTTCTTAGAAGGGAAGCTGTGGATGGAATAAATATCAAGCTGATGAAATCTGGAGGAATCTCAGATGCAATGCAGATGGCAAACACTGCAAAATCATTTGGTGTGCCAGTGATGATAGGATGCATGGTTGAAACGAGGATTGCGAACACTTCTGGCCTCATAGTTGCACTGAGCAACTCTGCAGTTAAATATGCTGATCTTGACGGATACAATAACATAAAGGAGGACCCTGTTACAGAAGGAATTCTGATGAATAAGGGAGAAGTGAGCTTATCAGCAAATCTACCTGGAACAGGTATAGCTGTGAGGGAGAAATTCCTTAAAGCATGAACTGAGCGTCAACTCATAAATCCAAATGCCTTCATTATTGCTCCAACTATTACTGAAGGCTTCTTTGAATATGCACTTATATATCCCATATTTTCTGAAATTATTCCAAGATCGCCGTCAAAGCTTGTGGATATGAATACGCATATGTTTCTTTCTGAAATCTCATTCAGTAACTTCACCCTTGACCTCAGATGCTCGTTCCTCCCTACAAAGATAATCTGTCTTCCTGCATCTTTCATGTTCTCTAAGAACTCTATGCCATAATGTAATTTCAGATCCAGGTTCAAACTACCAAGATGGGAAGATACAAGATTTGTAGATTTTGTTATTTCAGCCACCTGGCTTTCGTCCTTTGAATCCATCAGAACAAGATCAGTTTCCTTCTCGGGATCAAGCATCTTCACCCTTCTTATAATAGGGGAAACAGTCTCAACGGACTTCAGGAGATATGGGGATGGCCTGTGTGACATTTTCCTGACCGGTTCCATGAATTCAAGGATTCTCTGTTCCTTCTTTTTCAACGATGCATGATCTATCTTCTGAATTTCTTCATAGAATTCCAAGATC
>JAKARU010000220.1 GCA_021819225.1 Thermoplasmata archaeon | reverse complement strand
TGGAAGCCCTCGCTCAAAGACAGGAAAAGAAGGTTGATTGCCATGAGTGTTTTACCTGACCCCATTCCTCCGCTGATGAAATATTTCTTTTTTTCACCTCTCCTGAGGCTGTTCATTATCCTGTCTATGATCAGTGCCTGCTCTTCGGAAAGGCCGAAACCTGCATTGAGGAACTTTCGGGATACATCTTCCATTATCATTTCCCTGTTTCCTGCAATAAAATCTATTAGTTCCCTGCCTGTCCTGAATGTTCCATTCTCAAGGGCATCAATCTCTTCGGTAGAAGAAACTTCTACAGGTAGAATTTTTAGCTCACTTTCAACCTCCCTGCCATTGTACACGATCTTGCATTCATTTCCATCATTCGTATTGTACATGTAAACAAAGCCGTCAAAGGATATCAGGCCAGATGAACTGTGAAAATTTCTCATCTTTGCAACATAGTTCTCCATCTGGTAACATGGATTTACAACTTCCTGATTGTCACCCATGGAAACTATCTCATTTATCTTCCTGTAGGAATTCCATCCTTTGGATTCGATAATAAAGGCATGCCCTTTTCTGGCAATTAAGAAATCAACCCTTTCGAGTCCTATGGGGAAGCCATATTCCATGAATACCCATGTTCCGTTGTCTATGTACTGTTTCAATGCCTTAATACTTCCATGCCAGGCATTAATCTGCCTTATATCTGGCTGGTCTTTGTATTTAATCGCATAGTTTTTTGTTAATGTGTGTGTTATATCATCAACATCAAGCTTATCCAGGTTGTTTGTATGGAAAAGGGAATTATTCACAAAGTTGTACAACATGATAACATAATATATTTTCTGGTAACTGTATGTCATAATAAGAACTTAAATGGTAATACAGTGAAATCAAGCTATAGCATTGACCATACTTCTTCTTTGACAGCACTGATTATTTCAATACGCGGATCATATGGTGATGCATTCTTCATGAATTTGCTGTAAACACCAATATATTCATCAATATTTTCACTGGGAACAATTGTTGTATTGAAGAGCCTTCCATTCTTCAGTTCAAGAAATGTTGCAAGTCTCGGTATCCTCAGCTCATTCAGCTTCAGCACCCGATCCATGAGGCTCCCTGATAGTTCGACACTCTCATAAATCAGGTCCCTGTCAGAAACTACTCCTATCTCAGGAATATCTATTTTCTGCAGGGCATAGGAAATACATTTTATTGATGTGATTGACATGCTCCTGACATCCACTTCCGTAATTGTTTCAGGGTATTTCCTGGCAATTTCATATAATATCCCTTCGCCCTCAGGCATGAGTGTAGATGTCTGAACGATTGTAAGGGCCAGTGAATTATTCAGGAGAACCATTGCATCAATAAATGTTCTGGGATGTCTCACATTCTCAATTCTTATTTTACCTTCCCTGTCGACCCACTTAATGAGTGCTTTTGAAAGTGCGATGGAGTAATCATGATGGTACCTGAAAGTAAAGTATATCCTGTTTCCAAGAAGGTAAGTCTCACCCAGGGTAAAAGATCTGATTGAAAGAAGCTCCCTTATGATACCAACACCACTGTTCTTTGTCACATCAATCATGATGCTGTAATAATTATCGGTTTCCCTGAACGTTGAAATAAGTTTGATTGCAGAAAATAATCTTGAAGAAAGGCTTTCCTTGTCGATGTAAACCTGCAGGAACAGCTTCTTGCCATATTCATACAGGAAAACATTATACTTTGCTGTGTTCTCCTTCATCATGTCAAATATTTCACCGTCACCATGAACACTGATCAGGCACCTGCGATCAATCTTTCGGTCAATTATACTGAAATCCATCATGTCTCACCCCCTTTGAATTTGACAGATTTCCCAATTTATCTGTGAAATATGAACCATACTCTTGTCTTCCTATTCCAGCCAGTTCCATACATCCTCCCTCAACCTGGTAAATATTTCAATCCTTGGTTCTAAACCTGATTCCTTGCTCGCTGTCCTTGAATAAATCCTCATATAATTATCCATTTCCTCAACCGGTAAGAAGGTTGTTACAAAAGCTCTCTCCTCTTTAATACTGAAAAGTATGGCAACTCTCGGTATGCGTTCCTCGTTTGCAATCCTCCTTCTCTCAATAAACAGGCTTTCATAATGTCTGGCCTCATAAATATACTGACTGGCTGATATCTCAGTAAGTCCTTCGTGGTTAAGTTCTTTTTCAGAATATATTAGGGCTCTTATACCATTTGATGTTAGCCCCCTTCCTTCCAGTTCCGCAATAAAACCAGGAGAGTGGCTATAAATAAATGAGAGAAGCTCATTGTTGACATATCTGCTGGATGTCTGCAAAACTGCGAGTGGAACAGACTTATTAATTCTCATCATTCTATCTTTGAAGGTATGGGGCTTTCGTATCTCAGAAATTCTTATATCTTCTGATTTTTCAATATACGAATTGAGGAAAGAATTCATTTCATTCTTAAAATTTTGATGATACCTGAACAGTATGAACAGTGAATTTTTATACATGAAAGTGCCAGCAACCACCACGGATGGGAAGTTAAGGATCTGTTTAAGGAAGTCCAGATATGGATAACTTTTGATCTTCTCTGAAATCGTGAAGAAGGATTCTGTCTCCTGAAGCGTCCTGTGAGAGAGAATGAAACTATATTTTCCGGGGTCATTTGAAAACTTCCTGAAATAGAGGTTAATGAATAGTTCCCCCTGGTCTTCATAAAGAAAAGCTTCAATTCTCTCGTCAATATTCTTCATAAGATTGAATATTCCCCCGTTTAATTGAAGGTTCAATCCAATCCCGCCGTCAACCTTGTTATCCATAAGACCGAGATTCAATTCCATACCCTCCTTCAGTAACCTTGTTTTGTAATCCTTACTGGATCCATTTCCAAACCTCCTCATTCAGGCCCGAGAATACCTCTATTATGGGTTGATATATTTCTAGATCTTCAATCGCTTCAAAGTATGTTCTAACATAGTTCTGTGCAACTTCGGCCGGAAGGAATATAGTTTCATACAACCTGCCGCCACGTATGTCAAAAATGATGCCAAATCTGGGGATTCTAGCATCGTTG
>JAKARU010000219.1 GCA_021819225.1 Thermoplasmata archaeon | reverse complement strand
ATCTTTTTAGTGTTTAACCGGAGTTTTCTAACCTGGCTTGAATATAAAATTCTTTTTTTGAAATAGTAATGTGTGATTAATATCACGTTATGTCAGGTTTATCTATTTCACTCAGCTTAGCCAGAACATCCCGTTCACTAATAACCCCTTTTGCCTTTCCATTCTGATCAATTACTGTGAGTATGTTGATGTTGTTTTCTTTCAGTATCCTAACGGCGTCAGCAACATTTTCTCTTTCATTTATGTTAACACTTCTCTCAAGGTGGATTTGTCTTACTTTTCCCTTATCTATGCTTGACTTTGGTAGGAGAAGTAAATTCACAACTTCCAGCCTGCCTACAGGTCTGCTCTGGCTATCGATGACAATTGCACCAGGCAGGTTCTTTGCAAGCAGACCGCTCAAAACTTCTTTCAGGGAATCGTTTATTGAAACTATTGCTTCCTTAACAGGTTTTACCACATCCGATACTGAAACATTCATAAGATTCTGGGCCACTATCATTCCTTCCTTGCTTATATCAACATCATTTGGTGTCTTTCCTATTATTCCCTTGACCTCGGAGAGGATGAACCCAATCACAATCCACACAAGGAAAACGGTTGTGTAAACAGGAACTGTGGAGTATGCAGAATATATTAGAACAATAGAACTTATTACTGCGCCAGTAAGCGCGAGGAAAAATTCTTTAAAATCAGAAAGAGTTGTCCTAAGCGTCATTTTTGTTCGAACCATCAGCCTTCTCCCTCTCCTTATCCCGATTCTCAGAAGTGAAAAATTAGCACTAACGTGGATGAATAGACCTCCCAGGGCCGATATTGTTCCCAGAACAATGAAAGCAGTTTCAGCTGAAATATAGTTCAGAATTATCAATGGGAGTATGACCAGGATTCCACTGATAAAAAGTGTTGCGATCATGGGTTTTTCCTTGACTTTATGAGAAAATATGCCTGGGAGTGTCTTATCGTATCCCATCCTGAACAGAGTCCTTATTGCAGCTGTTCCGAATGAGAGTATGGCCAGTATGGAATCATTAATTGTTGCGATGGCAACGGCATAGTAAAAAAATCTGCCAGCACCGCCGAAATCATTGCGTATAATGCCTATAACCGGTAATTTATCTGCTAGTGGTATGGATAGGTGATTCTGGAGTATGAGATTAGCGATTGCATATATCATGAAAGTTGCCAGTGATCCTCCTACAAGGATCACTGTAATCACACTTCTTCCTACAACCTTCTTTGGATTCTTTATTTCGCCAGAAACCGGTGCAATTGAACCATATCCCGTTGGTATTCCCATGGCAAAGAGTATCCCGAGGACAAAATCACCACCGGATATGGGGTAAACTGCAGGGTTGGGTATATAGGCAGCACCCTTTGTAACATAGAAGGAGTAGAAAGCTATGGAGAGCATGAGTCCAATCTCGATAATCACTGCAAATATTGCATATCTTGCAGACATGGTCACTCCAATAATGAGGAAAGTAACTGAAGGAACCATGATAATCAGGAAGGCGATATAAGTGGAAATTCCAAGCACGGTTGTTATTATAAAGAGTCCTCCTACGAGATAAGCCAGACCATATAATACAGAATAAAACATGTACATCCAGCCGGTATCAAAGCCCAATCTTGCAGATAATGCCTGGAATGCATAGGTGTAATATCCACCGGAAGTTGAGAATCGTTTTGAAAGTTGCGTAACCGACAGTCCATTTACTAGCACAAGCAAGGTCCCAATGATCATCACAATGGGCGCGTCATCTCCAGCCAGCGTTATGGCAAAGGCTCCATATGTCAATATACTTAGAAGTGGAGACATTCCTCCAAAGGAAAGAAAGAAGACGTCCTTGAAAGTGAGGTGTCTCTCCAGTTCCCCCTTATTGTCTGAGGTTTCAGTCATATCACCGTTCAATAGTTTAAACTTAATAGTTTATTCGGTGTTTTGATCTGCATCATTCTGTCATATCTTGGATCATGCCTGATTGGAACCGAGAAAGGAAAATGAACCTGCTCAGTTCTCCTTTTTAATCAGGAAATATGGATTTCTTCCATTTTCCAGATCATAAATTATCCTTCCAGAGTCGTTTGATATTTCTTCGTGATCTTTCTGTGAAATGAAACCCTTTTTTATAGCCTCCTTGTACATATCATATGTCTGGAAAAGAAACCTTGGAAAATTTTTTATGTCCCTGAGATACTCAGGCATCATCTTCATTATGAACTTTGTTCCAGTTTCTATGAGAATATTCTTCCTCTCTGGAAGTCGTATGCCCTTAATTTTCCCTCTCATGAATTTGTATATGTAAAATGAATATGAAGCATAGAACTGAAGCAACTGATCAAATACCGGTCCCACCTTTGTCCTCATGACCGGAGTGAGAACATCATACCTATCCCAATCCAGGGTAAAAAGAGAACTATCTTTAAGTGCCTCTCCAAAAATCCTTGTGCCAGGCAGAGGAGTATATATTGAGAACTGAACCGCATCAGCACCAGCTCTGGCCAGCTCCCTTGAGAATTTTACCGTTGTCAGTGCATCACGGATTCTCTCATATGGAGCACCTATCATCATGCCTACCAGTACTATTATATCATTAGATGATAATATTTTTACAGCTTCAACCGATTGGGGTGTGAATTCTCCCTTATGCATTTTCTTCAGCACTTCAGGGCTTCCGGACTCAACACCAAGGAACGATATGGTCATGCCTGCTCTGGCAGCTTTTGTTATGAGTTCTGGATGTCTTGCCGTTACGTCTGCTCTCATCTGCACAATCCATTTCATTTTCAATCCTCTTTCCTCGATGCTGTTAAAAAGATTTTCCCTGTGCTTTACGTTTGGCTCAACAACAAAGATATCATCTGTGAAGAATATCCAATCATAGCCTGCATCTCTTGCTCTTTCCATTTCTGTGAGTATTCTCTCGTTTGACTTATTTCTCCATGTATTTCCCCATGTTGGTGTAACGGAACAGAAATCACATCCGTAAGGACAACCTCTTGAAGTTTCAAGGCACATGACCCTTTCATTCTTCCCGAATACCTTGAACGTATACTTTGATGCATCCAGAAGTTCCAGTGGTGGCATTGGGAGCGAATCCAGATCGTGGATG
>JAKARU010000218.1 GCA_021819225.1 Thermoplasmata archaeon | reverse complement strand
GTAGCCATATACATCATACTGATATATCTCCTAATCAGAACTTCATTGGATGTGCCTAAATCGATTTTAGAACGCAATATGGATGGATCTAAATCGGTTACTCGAGAAGACCGCGGATGCATACTATGGCCACAATTCCCCTGGTATAATTTTCTATGTAATCCATCTCAAGTTCAAGGTTCTTCCATTCGTCCCAGTTGCAATTCTCAAAAATAATGTTAATGTAAGCCACTTCATCTGTATCCTCGTAATAGGCCGGAACCAGTGATGGTTTACCGTAATCTGGATGTCTCTTCATTGCTAAAAATAGAATCTGCAATAGTTCATATGTTTGGAGCATATCCAGAAATCGTGAGATATTAAGGAAATCACCATTCTCACAGAAGCTCTCCAGAATTGCAAGATATATTGCATTGTTGTCATTTTCCAGTAAATCCACTGATGACGATGCTAAAACCTGCACGTTATGGGATATGCCAGCATTGAAATCACCTTGCTCGCTTAGAAAATCTCCGTTCTCGATTGGAATATTAGTGAATATCATATCTCTCACCTTATCAAATTAAGCATACCTTCTATATCCTTAAATATTTTTTGAAGTTTGTCCTCTTCATATTCTTTAAAACGGTAGACTGCAGACACCTGAGACTTTGCAGGAATATACGGTAATGATTCCACCCTTATCTCGCTAATAAATTCCTCTCTCATGTCCTTCAAGCCAGTATAGCCATCAATTATTCTCAACCCCGCAAAGTTAGGATTTCTCATAGTCTCCAAATTTTCTACCATTTCAAATTTAGGATATTTTGAATATTTTGCAGTAAATGTAATTACAATCTCTAATGCGTAAACATTTTCGTAATTTAGAGACTTGACGTACTGCCACATTGCTTTATAAAGTTCAACTGATACATCAAATCCTTTTGTATTCCGTAATTCCACTTGGAATGCTCCCCTCTTCCGATCACTATGCTTCACGTTGAAGACTACTAGGTTGTGGCCCACTATCACTTTGGGAAAACTAAAGCCAATTGGGCCTTGCGTTATCATCAAATTATTTGTTGGTGTTCCAGGCATTATCACTTCCGGAGCATCTAATCTCAACTTTTCATTTTCATTTTTCATTGATCTGGAAAATAAATCAGAGAGCTCGATTGGTTCGTCTAGAATAATTACCATAGTCAAATTGAAATTTTCTTCCATACTACTTCTATGAAGATTGTGAAATCGAATTAAAATGTTGCGTTTTCAAAATTTTTAGTATTTTATGTTCCTTCGCACAATTACATTCAACCAGCCTTAATACTTTTCCTTATTTCCATTCGATTTCCAGTTTATTTGAGATTTTTGATTCTATACTTGCCTGCCGACTTACTAAAATTACATGAGTCTACCTCTGGTATCCATCAGATTCCAAATCGCTAACCAACCAGCTGACATGGTTCCCGCCAAATTTGTGCTTCGCAGAAGAGAGTGTTCGCTAGGTTCCTTGCCCCATTCCATGGCTGATCTCAGGAAACCAAGATCTGTATTCGTCCTCGCGATACTATTATGTTCCCATTCCCTGACATTTAGGTCTTCCATGGCAATCAACAGATGCATTGATCCCGATCTATTTGGTCGGTGACACACCGATAGAATGTGCAGAAATGAATGAGTCATTGGCATCAAGCATGCCATCTCCCTGGAATTTGCTAATTTACTTCATTTTATCGCAGTCTCATCAATATGTTTCATTGCAGATTCAGGTTCCTATAAACCTATTCCTTCCACCTGGAATTCCATATCGATGATCTTTTTGGCTTTCAAATGGGCAGCGATTACACAAAAAGAGTGTCCCTTCCTTTATAAATTAGAATTGCAGTAGTTTATCACCAAGTTGAAGCGGGCATTGTTCTTTTTTTATTTCTATTCCATCGGTGCATAATTTCGTATAACTGATCCCTGACATACTGTTGTCAGATTTCGTGTCATGTATTACGTAAAATATTTTTGTATGGCCCTCATATGTGGAGCATCTATTTTTGACTTTAATTTATAAAGAAAACTTTTTAACACACCGTTGAATGGAATTAGATTCGTCCACTTGATAACTCCCAGACGAGCCTATCATTTACCAATGGAAAACAATCTTCCAGGCCCATGGCTGAATGAATCTTCTAAAGAGGCAATTTTTTCCAGTCCATCAGATCCTTATCGTTGAGGGATCTTATTTCAAGTTTCTCAAGTAAATCGGTAAAAATGTCATCGGCAATTTCTTCCCTGTAAACTTTATCCATCGAATGATGAAAAAGAACTGATTGAAGTGCACTATGCGTAAAAGCTGTTTGCAGGGTCATCTCCTTCCCTGCATCGTTTCTTATCTGACTGGAAAAATCCCCTGATATATCCTTCTTCTTAATATCCTCCAGAAAATCGTCGACCACTTTTTCCATTTTCCTGTGATCATCCTCTGAAAGCACTACCCTGACTTTATATGTGGGTTCAAATACCATCCTGTCATCCTTTATCCTGAACCAGTTCAGGGCATCTTTTTCAAAAAACAGTTGCGACATGGCATTTGCCACAATCTTAGGATTTGAGAAATCTATTCCCGAAGTGAGATCGTAGGTTACGGTCTCCCCATCCTGTGAAATCTTCCTTGATTTTTCAATAGCAGTTTTAACAATTTCTTCGTCACTCATGGATACTCTATTCCAATCAAATAATATAGATATTTTCCATGGATATCTGCTTGGAATGCAAATGAGTCTGGAACAGATTATGTTAGAATAAAAAAAGACACCCCATCCCGAAATCTTCTTTTATATCTGCTTACGGAAACTGCAGATGAGCTTTTCCAGTTATATGTAATTCTATAAGATATAACACAGTTTATTATCTTTCGAGTATATGAGATGAACCTGAGAGGGACAGTTTGACTAAGGCATACATCTACATTGATGAGAGTGGAGATCTTGGATTATCTGAGAAAAGTTCCAGAGTCATAGTAATATCTGCACTGGTCACTGAAGATTACAGGCCTCTTGACAGGATTGTAAAGAACGCCAGAAGATACAAATTCAGGAAAGAACTGAGCAAAGCCAATGAAATCAAGTTCAACAATTCGAGTAGGGAACTCCGG
>JAKARU010000217.1 GCA_021819225.1 Thermoplasmata archaeon | reverse complement strand
ATCTAAATCTCAAGGCCATATTCAATAAAAGTCGGAGAAAGGGAAATGATGGTAGATCTGGCGATTGAATCGGAAGACACTATTACGCTGATTGAAATCAGGTCAAGAATAAATGAAGACACAATTTACAGGATATATGTTCTGTCACATTTAATAGATGAGAAGTCGACAGGCAAAGAGAAAATAAGGTTAGTTTGTGCTGGAAAATCATTGAAATTCAGCACAGATGAACTTGCGACAAGACTTGGTATAGAAATCATCCTCTTTCCTTCGAAACTGTATCCATTCTTGTCACAGTTGATAACAGAACCAAAGTCGAATTCTCCCTCAGAACATCTGAGGGCAAGCCCGTCAAGACTGGCCTCTGAAAAAGCGTGGAAAACAGTCTGTTCCTTAATCACCAGTAACTCTTATAGCATACTTGAGGTTTCCAGGAAGAGCGGTGTTTCATATGGCTGGACAAACACCATAATTCATAAGCTTGAAGACTCAGGAATAGTTGCTGCAGATTACAGCCTGAGAATCAAGGATATAGATAAGCTTTTTAATTTAGTTTCATGGGAAAGGCCTCTTGAAAGCCTTCTGGTAGAAACAATTAATACAAGCTTCAACAGCGCAACCCAGTGTATAAACGAAGTATCGCTTAATTTAAACAAGCTTGGAATAGATTATGCATTTACATCACATTCATCCGCCGTTTCATATGGATCATCCATAGTTAGGGAAGATACGGCTTATATTTACCTCCCAAACCCGTCAGATAGAGAAGTTCTCAGGCTATTTACTGAGAAGAATATGGGTGGTTGCAGATTGAATATATATGTACCTGATAGAAACATCATGAGCTCTTCAACAAAAATTAATGGAATCAGGATAGTGGATATCTGCCAGAATATACTTGACTTAGCAGGGCTGGGCATGGATGGGCGTATTGCAGCAAAGGATCTGGTGAGAAAATTTGGAAAGTAAAGGAAATAGATCAACAAATCTCGCTCTGGACTCAATTGAGGAGCTAAGATACATCTTCAAGTGGAGCCTGGGAAATACAAATATAAACAGGGTGACCTTGTCTTGGTTGGGGGATGGGCAGTTCACTCCTATATCCCATGGAAATACTCACTTGATATGGATTTCATAGCCACAAGCCGCTTCAAAACTGCACTTCAGAGTCACCTCCATCAGCAAAGAAACTATAGCAAGGAAAAGGTTCCTGAAGGGAACACCATATTTTTGAAAAGATCGAATTCTGGCGATATATACATTGACTTTCTACCAAAGAGGGATAGATTTCATGGGAAGAATGAAATGCTGGATTTAACCAGGCTTAACTTCAAGATAGAAGCCAGATCTGTATCATATTTATCTAAAAGAGAAATCAGCGTTATTGTGCCAGAGGTATCTATGCTTATGATATTGAAGCTCAAGGCGGCGTGGGACAGAAATCATGATTTGCAGTCGGATAATTATCCCGACAAGGATCGTCTATTGGAGAAGCTGGAAAAGGATTGCGGAGACATTATTTCGCTGATTAAATGCAATGCATTCTCTAACCCCAACCTGGAGCTTATATCATACACGTTTTCAAAATTTGGCTTCCTTAGAAAGTTCATGGAAGAGGGAATAATAGAGAAGTTTTCTTCCAGCAATGAAATGCAAGAGAAAGAAGGTGCAGATCTAATAAGAAAATTATTGTCACTTGTCTAGATATTTTCAATCCTTGCAATTCCAGGCCTGTTCTTTACAAATATTTATGGCGGGATAAGCCTGGTCACTGGGATATCATGATGATTAGGGCAGTCGTTGCTATTTCCATTGGACTACTCAAAGAATTACCCGAAGATGCCCTGATTCCATGTTAATTCCTGATGAATGGTCACAAAAACAGAATCGCAGGTAAACAATTTTGAGGGAAAGGATCACATTGTGGCTGCAATCACCATAGTTTTAGGATGACCCAAATACAATAGGAACATGGGTCACATGCAACAGGACATAGATTTACAAAAGCTGGCCACTGGAAGAAAGTTCAGCTCCAGGATACCAGCCCTTCCTGATGTTAATGGAAAGAATGGGCCTGAATGAGTTCCTCTCTATCTCCAGGCCAAGCAACGCGCAGTTATAGAACGGATCTGGTCTTGGATCAATATTCAATTTCTGGTAAACAAATGAATAAATTACACCACCATGGGTCACAATGAGTATATTTTCGCAGTCTCCAGTTTCACCTATTATCTGGTCAATGCAGCTTCTGACTCTTATGTTGAATGAGACACTTTTTTCAATACGTGGGATCGAGTCCATCCTTCCAGTTATGGGAGATTGTTCCATCCACACTCCGTATTCATCCATGACGTCTTTTTCAGTCAAACCCTCGATGCCTTCGAAATTTCGTTCCATAAGGCATTGCCTTACTGTAAAGCCATGGTTCGGGAGATTTTTGAGGACAATATTTGCAGTGTCCATGCATCTCTGGAATGGACTGCAGTAGACCTTATCAGGATTGATGCTGGTTATGATATCTGCTATGCCCTGGGCCTGTGCCATTCCAGTTTCGTTGATATGAGTCTTCTCCGGGCAGTACCACAATCCATTCTTGTTGCAATCTGTCTGTCCATGTCTTAAAAAGTATATCCTTCTCTTATAGTTCTGGCTCATTTTTATCCAATACCTTCATATCATGAAAAATTCCTATAATACTATGTCGTGAAGTGGAAGAATTATATCTTCTTCATTGCCTGATTTCAGGATGGAGAGGGTCCCATTTGCAAGGTGCACAGGAACGAGCTTACCTGCCCTGCTCTCCCTGAAGCCTTTCAGTGCAGACGAGTATGTGGAATGTTTCCAGAATTCTGCTATCTTGCTTTCACTATCTGTATATGTCATTTCATGGAAAAGCAGATCTGCTCCTTCACCCGCTTTGGATATATTTTCAGTGTACGCAGTATCCCCTGTGTATGCGATTACATGCTTCTGATACTCAATTCTGTAAATGTTGTCGGGAATTATGTGGTTTCCCTGAAAAGCCTCCACATGATCATCTTTCTTGCTCTCAACAAACCTTGACCTGATCTCGTGTACATCCCCATTATGATTGATCTCCACATAATTCGCTGTTACCCTGAACAGGTCATTGTCC
>JAKARU010000216.1 GCA_021819225.1 Thermoplasmata archaeon | reverse complement strand
TCGAATGTTCCTGCTTCACAGACAGTGCCTTCTTCATGCGATCCGAAGGTCTTACTCCATCTCCCACCATCCTTTTAGATGGTTTATCAGGCTTAGATTTCCCACTGCCCATGGGTATACTCTCCTTATTAATCGTATCTGTATTATCATTTCGTTCGCAATTCATCTCCTCTCTAAAGATCTGAGATTTCTTGCTCAAAAGTTTGTAAAGGTGTTAGAACAATTTCCTATTCATTAAAAAGTATTTAACTGAAAAAAGCATTAATCAG
The DNA here is from genome assembly GCA_021819225.1 of Thermoplasmata archaeon. Next base: position 2,885 of record JAKARU010000216.1, on the reverse strand, counting down.
GGATGGAAAATAAGAAGCAGAAAGATCGTTTCCTCGCACTGGGATCGCTGATCGTCCTGCTTGCAGGTCTTCTTATCGTGGTTTTTGTAGTAACACAAATATTGAAGGTAATACCATCTACCTATTCCAAGTTCATAGATGCGGCAATTATAGCAATAATTTCCTATGTAGTCGTTAGAATTGTGCTCACATACATAAGAAGGGTTCTTGGGAGGTTCATGGATGAATCAACACTGCACCCCATAGTATTCATGGTGAGAATGGTTGGCTATTTCATAATAGCACTGGCTGTAATTGCTTCTTTTGGCATCGATATTTCATCAATCATACTTGGAAGCACGTTCCTGGCTGCAGTTATAGGTCTTGCATCTCAGAGCGTCCTTGCCAATCAGTTCGCAGGACTGCTTCTTATAATTACCCGCCCATTCAAGATAGGAGATAGGGTATGGATTCACGCATGGCAGTTCAGCATATCCTTTGCAGTGGTAGCTCCAAAATATTTTTCAAGTGATTTCCTGTATAACAACGGATTTGTTGGGAAGGTAAGGGATATCAGCATAAATTATACAACACTGGTTACAGATGGTGGAGAGGTAGTCAAAATAGCAAATAATGTGCTGACGCAGGGAGCCTATAGAATCACTTCAAAGACTCCAGTTGTGCAGGTAAGATATGAAATCCCTAAATATTTGAAGTTTGAACTGGTAAAGGATGATATACTTAAAAATCTCAAACAGATGGATGAATTGAGAAACGAACCTTTTCTGGCAATTGATGAAACAACTCTCAATACATATGTAATACTCATTAAGGGAGAATTCAACACCGTTGACCCATCAATAATAAGAGGCAAGATACTTGAAATGCTCATTTCAACTGTTGAGAGGAAAAGACTCCCCAACAATTGATAAACATGATCATTTTCTTTGGGGCTCCCGTGAAAAGTCTATTATGATTATTTGTATTTCATTCCTCAATGAGTTTTACATTCAAAGATAGAATTTCAATTTCAATATTTGGTTCATCTCATGGCTCCGCAGTAGGCTGCATTCTTGATGGTATACCTTCAGGTTTCAGGATAGATGAGAATAAGGTAAATCTATGGATGTCAAGAAGGGCTCCCGGTCAGAGTTCACTTACAACGCAAAGAAAGGAGACAGATCAGGTGGAATTCATTTCAGGGATTAACAATTGTTACACGGACGGAGGTCCAATTACAATGCTCATAAGAAACAAAGACGTGATTGAAAGACATTATGATGAATTGAAGGAGAAGCCAAGACCGGGGCACGGTGATCTGAGCCTGTTTCTCAAGTATGGACCATACAGGAACTATTCAGGTGGAGGTTTTCTTTCAGGAAGAATGACAGCACCCCTTGTTGCAGCTGGATCGGTCGCAATCCAGCTACTTGCAGAAAAAGATATCCAGATTTCATCCTACCTACAGAGTATGGGAGATATCAGAATAAAGGAAGACAGGTTCTATGATGATTCAGAAGTATATGACATGAAGTCACGGATACCTGACTCTGCATGCGATGAGGAAGCCGAAGGACTCATAAGACATTTGCAGTCTCAGGGGGACAGTACTGGAGGCATTGTAAAGACTGTTGTGAGAAATGTTCCAGCAGGGATGGGGGAACCATTTTTTGATTCGGTAGAATCTGTCGTATCACACCTGATGTTCTCGGTCCCCGGAGTTAAGGGGATTGAATTTGGTGAGGGGTTCAATCTTGGTAGAATGAATGGAAGCACCTCCAATGATTCGTTCCATATGATGAATGGTAAAGTAACGGCTCAATCAAATCACAACGGTGGAGTCCTTGGAGGTATAACCTATGGAAATGATATTGAGTTCAGAACTGTTTTCAAGGCCACGTCCTCCATAAGAAAAGAACAGGAAACTGTGGATATAAAAAACTGGGAAAATACCACCATAAGAGTTCAGGGAAGGCATGATCCATGCATTGCAATACGTGCAGTCCCGGTTGTTAAGTGTGTAACTGCGCTTTCCCTGCTTGACCTCTATCTCAGGAGGCAGTCATCTTATAAAGGGAATTTTGTAAACGAATCCAGTTATGGAAAGGATGAATGGAATTAAAAATGTGAGTGAAACGCTGAAAGCCGCGTAATATTTAGCCTTGCTCAGAGATGCAAAGACCGTATTCATGAGAGTTCTATAGGAATCTTCACTGCCCATTTTCACATTTACTTCCACGTGCCCGTATATGAATGATACATCCTGAATGTGATCAATTGCATCCTTTATGGCCCCTATAGCCTCGTTCCTGATCGTTTCAATGTCATCCTTCTCACCCAGAGGATTCATTTCCAGTGATCCCTGGTTAACAATATGATTGTCCGTTGTATATATGGCAACATAATCAACCATATTCTTTGCAACCTGTCGTATTTCCTTCATCAGGCTTCCCGTTATATTATTTGAATCGGTAAGGATAATCGCGTTCTTCTGGTCACCATAGTCGAAAACTATTGCCTGTATCCCCATTTTTCCGATGGAATTCAAATTCATTGATCGCCTGGAGTAACCGGCTTTTCCTTTGTATCTATCATTCATTCTGGAAATAAGTCTTGAAGAAGATCTGAAGTATGGATTGGTATCTGTGATTTCCTTAGCTCCCTTCGAAAAATTATTCTGTGCGTCGAGAATGGAGAAATGAAGATTGAATTCCTTTTCTATATACTTCCATAATTTTTCCCCTTCCGTGAGAAGTATATCATCAAAATTTACCTTGTCGGGGTTTAGTGCGAGGAAACCAAAGTTCCCAAATTTCATTCCGTCAAGGATTATCCCGGAAGACTTTGCCGAGACAATTCTTGACATTGTTTTTGACTGGGAAATGCCATTCCATGAATTTCTTATG
>JAKARU010000215.1 GCA_021819225.1 Thermoplasmata archaeon | reverse complement strand
ATCGAAAAGAACCAAAGGTAAAAGAGTGCTGGTCAATGCTCTTAATGGCATATCCCTCGCAGTGTATGAAAATGAAACGCTTGGCATAGTTGGAGAAACGGGATGTGGAAAGACAACACTGGGAAGAATTATTGCTTTTTCGCTTGAAGCAACCTCTGGTAACATATTTTTTGATGCACCGGGGGATAAAATACAGGAAATCCTGGAACTGCAAAAAAAGTGCCTGGAGCAACGAAACGGCCATGGAAAAGAAATACCGTCAGAAATTGGAACTGAGTGTATAGAACTGCAAAAACTCATGTCAAAATATGCGCTCAAGTATGGCAACAAGAAAGCGGTGAGGGAATATAGAAAGAAAGTACAGATGGTTTTTCAGGATCCTTTCAGCTCTCTAGATCCGAGGAAATTCATAAGGGACAGCGTTGCGGAACCTATCAGGTTGCTCACGACCGAAAACGTGGACAAGGTAACGAGAGAAGTCATTAAGGAAGTCGGCCTGAGCGAGGATCATTTATACAGATTCCCGCATGAGTTCAGCGGTGGACAGAGACAAAGAATAGGCATTGCCAGGGCAATATCCGTAAAACCCAAACTGATTGTATTGGATGAACCAACGTCAGCACTTGACGTTTCTGTTCAGGCCCAGATATTAAACCTGCTCAAGGATATACAGGAGAGGGAAAACGTAACATATGTTTTCATCACGCACAACTTGAGCGTTACAAGGGCGATGTCAGACCGTGTAGCCGTCATGTATCTTGGCGAGGTGGTGGAATTAGCTGGCGTAAAGGAGTTGTTTGAAAAAATGCTACACCCTTATACAATGACCCTGTTCTCGTCTATACCTGTCCCGGATCCGCAAGCGAAGATTGCTGAGGTTGAAATTGATGGGGAGATACCAGATCCTAAAAATTTGCCGAACGGCTGCTATTTTCATACGAGGTGCCCTGTTGCAACCCCTTATTGCGGCTGGTCTCCAGAGGACATGGCTGAACCGATTCTCGATCTGCTTGATCCCCTGAAGAATCCAGACATTGGAAGTGCAGTAAGTGCAAAAGAAGTATCCATTGACAGTGATCGGAACTTGCTCATCGTAGAGCTCGAAAATCAGGAAAATGCAGGAATAATAAGAAAAATGAACGATTCCATGGTCCGGATGTCTGCAGGTAGAGGTGGAACTAAATACCTGTCTATATCATCGGTAGAACTGGAAGGAAATAGCAGGCTGATTTTTCATTTCGTTGAACCCAAGAAACCACACCTCGTAGAAGTAAACAAAGATCATTTTGTCTCATGTATTTTGTATGCTGAAGAGCGTTCTGACAATGGCAAGGAAATCACTACTGCCGGTACTTCAGTGAAAGGTGTTGCGGTCGAAAAAAAACTTTCTTGAAAATGATGATAAATCTCGATCAATGAAGGTGTCCATATGAATTGTGATGCTTATCTCCTCCAGGACAATTGGTTTTACAAAATGGTTTTGATAAGAGGTAACTTTCCTGAATTCTCAGGAATCCGCAATGTCAGGGTATATGGAGCCGACGTACACCAAGAGAAATAAGGAACCATGGTACTAAATTTCAGTCCGGTTTGTATCGATATGTGAGATTTTATTGTATCCACTCTTCGTGACAACTATATCGTCCTCGATACGTACTCCTCCGAAGCCCGAGATATATATCCCAGGCTCAACGGTAACAACCATTCCTTCCTTTAGTACAATCTCTGAGTTATTCCCCATGGCCGGGTGATCATGAACATTCATCCCAAGCCCGTGACCCAGCCCGTGGATGAATTTTCCTTTATATTCAGTAGAGTTTATGAAGTCTCTTACCTTTGCGTGAACGTCGTATCCCCTTTCTCCTTCCAGAATTGAATCAAATGCTATATTCTGTGCCCTCAAGACTGCCTTATAAATATCTACCTGTTTCTCGCTCGCTTTTCCGTATACAAATGTCCGTGTTATGTCGGACCAGTATCCCTGATACATGGCACCATAATCCATCAAAACAAACTCATTTTTTCCCAGTTTTCTTGCAGATGGATGGTGGTGAGGAACTGCCGTATTATCGCCAAATGACACACCGGTAAAAAATGTTGAAGCACCTCGGTTCAACATTGAGCAGGCAAGTTTGGAAGCCACGGCTGTTTCAGTAATGCCCTCTGTTATCTCACCGGTAACTTCTTTGAGCGCTTCAGCAGAAATTTCACATGCATGTGAAATTTTCTCAATTTCTTCACTATTCTTTATCATTCTTATTTTCAGGATGTCCTCGGACACATCGATGAAATCCCTCCCCTTCAGCTTATCTTTGATCGCAAAGAAAATTTCAGTTGAAAGAGCCTTAAAATTGAGGCCTATTTTTTTATTGCCATTTATTTCTTTTTCAAGGATGTCAAACATGTTCTGCCTATTTTCATATGTTAGAACCTCCAAGTCGGTCTCACTGGCAGCCGACTCTTCCAGCCTTGATGTAAGCATCACAGCGCGGTCTGGAGACATTATTATCCATGAATTCTCGAACACGCCACTTTCTGGTTGCGCCAGATAAAAAAAGGTCTTGTCCGTGACATCTTTATACTGATTATAAATCAATATTCTGTCAACACCTGTAATTCGAAAAATGTTTCTGAACTTATCCAAAGATTTATTCATTTGTGTACAACTCGATTCCTATAGACAATTTCTAGAAACTAATAAAGTTTCACACACCTCTTATCCTTAGGAAAGAATTGTGATAAGTGGGATGAGTTTGTGAGCCTGGTTATACCATGAAAAGAAACGAATTTGAGGAAAAATATCAAGAATCATAAAGAGACCATTTAAATCCCAACATTGAGGAAGAAGTGTATCTTTTGGAATTTACAGGCCAATATAAGAGTGCTAGTACTTCCAAAGGAGGGATAAGACCGTTCTGCGCATAAAACGTTTATTTATGGACCTAATCAACCACATAATGCTTGATCTGGACAATGCTGTCGCAGAGGGTATAAACAACAAGATCAAGACCGCATTCAAGCGATCCTACGGTTTCAAGAATCCAGAATACAGGGATACAATGATATTCCTCGTTGCAGGGAAACTCAAGCTTCCAACGCTCCTAGAGGGGTGAACGAATTGAATTCTTTATATACCAATCCAAATGTTGAGATC
>JAKARU010000214.1 GCA_021819225.1 Thermoplasmata archaeon | reverse complement strand
GATAATCCTGCTCCTGCCAATCTATATAACATTTCCATCCATCACGGCTTCCCTGGTAATTCTACTTGACGTTCTGGTGTTTGCATATGGAATAGGAACATTATTGAAAAAAATTGAAAAAACTGGGCCATATTATGCCTTCTGGTATCTCCTATTCCCATTTGTGTTCATTTTATTCTTCTGGATTTTTCTATTTTCACCATTTCTACAGGCTGTCAATCCAACCCATTACTTGCAGGAAACTGCGCTTTTTCCAATCCTGATATCACTTTCCATCTTCTTCACCGGAAGAAAGATGGGAAAGATAGATGGAGTAAACAGGGACTGGCCAAGATTTGCCATGTTTATAACACCCTTCACCACTTCCCTGCTCATTCTTATACTGTATGCCCTTTTCACGGACGTTAGCAGGGTCCTGCCGATCTCATATGGCCTGCTGTCAACCTTCATTGCCCTTGTTGTGACATCATTTTTCTATTTTGGACTTGACTCTAAAAATGAGCAGAATTCAATATTATCCTCTCAGATAGTGAATATTCGTGGCTCCATAGGTACATTCTTCTTCATACTGGGCCTATTCCTGGGACTGTATATAGAATTCTCATCCAATTCATACTCCTACATATTTCTCATTTTCTTCACAATCATCCTCCTCATAGGGATCCTTTATGCAGTCAAGGCCCTTTACAAAAGCTCTTCCAGGAAGCTGGAGGATTCCAATCTAACAACATTCAACAAATTTGAGAAGGTCTCAAATCTCACGTCTTACTCAGATATATCATACATGGGAAAGGCAGTTGAGGCATTTGAGAATGAAGGAGCAAAGGAGCAACTCATAATTGCCGTAACAAAGTATCTTACAGAAAGGGGCATGGACCTCGATTTCATTTTAAGATTGTTGAAGCAGACAACTGAATACACTCCACCGAGATCTGTTGCACTTGGAGTTGCAAAGAGGAATAGCAGGATTTATGAAAATGAAGTTTCAAGAAGGAAGAATATTACGGAAAATCTATTGAAATATATGGGGGCAGTGGGTGAAAAAAATGAACAATGACAGTTTAGAAAAAGACGTGAGTGAAAGTGTTAAGGAATCAGGTTCCATAGTAAGCGAAATATCAAAGTTTTTTGTTGGCGATAGTGATCCATTGAAAAAGATAACTGCATCAATAATGGCTTCTGGCCATGTATTATTGCAGGACAATCCAGGAATTGGAAAAACGTTTGTAGCAAAATTATTCTCAAATGTTCTCGGCATAGGATTCAAGAGGATCCAGTTCACCCCAGACCTGCTTCCAAGTGATATCACCGGTACAAAGATCTGGAGGGCTTCTACGGGTAATTTTGAACTGGTAAAGGGCCCCGTATTTTCCAACCTCATACTTGCAGATGAAATAAACAGGGCACCTCCAAAAACACAGGCCGCTCTCCTTGAATCCATGGAAGAAAGGCAGGTAACAATTGAAGGAGAAACGATAAAGCTTCCTCCGCCATTCATCGTGATTGCAACACAGAATCCAATAGAATTCGAGGGCACATATCCACTGCCAGAGGCACAGATGGACAGGTTCATGATCAGGCTTTCGTTCGGTTACCCAAAGGATGACCTGGAAATTTTGAGAAGAAGAAAATTATGGGGAACAAATGATCCAAGTTCCATGGCGACAAGACTGATGGATGCTTCCAAGATCATCGAACTGCAAAAGACGTCGGAAAAAATAACGGTAAGTGATGAGATCACCAGTTACATCTCTCAATTCAGGCAGATAAGGGATGACAAGAGGGTAATGGCAGGACCAAGTCCAAGGGGAATTATCTCATTGATGAGACTGGCCCAGGCCATGGCAATGATTGATGGAAGGGATTATGTAATACCGGATGATGTTAAAAATGTGGCAATAGAGTGTCTTGCGCACAGGATAATACTGAAGCCTGAACAGGTCATGGATGAAATAAGTCCAGAAGCCATAGTAAAGGAATATCTGGATAAGATGGAAGTACCAAAAGGTAACTGATGAACAGCATATGGAACAAGCAGATACTCATACTCTCAATTGTTTCAGCATTCATAGCAGTAGCAGGTATAATATCAACACAGAAGGCCATATTCGGTTCTTTGTTCATGCCGGTGATCTTCATCTTTCTGCTGTCATATCTGGAAAGGGACCTGAAGCTTGACATTGACTATGATATACCTAAATTCCTGAAGGTTGGAGATGAATACACAATATGGGTAAAAATCTCTGCAAAGAAAGGCTTTGGCATGCTTAACATGCAGCTCCCAACCTTCCCGGAAATGAATATTGTTAATGGAACAAATGTACACCTCTTTTTTAAGGGATTCAGGGAAAGGGAAAAAACCATGGATTATACCATAGTCACCACAAGGAGAGGAATCTTTGACTGGGGTGAAATTATTATTGAATACCAGCCGGTAATAGGTTACAAGAGAAAAAAACTGCTGAAATTTCCAGTTGATCATAACATAGAGGTAGACCCGCAGGTGAAGATGCTGAAGAAAAGCCAGTTCCAGCTCAAATCAAACCGGATCAAACCAAGAAACTCCGTAACGAGAACAGGTCCACCAACACATGAATTTGAATCCATAAGGGAATATGTTCCAGGGGACCCATTCAAAACCATCAACTGGAAGAGTTCAGCCAAGACATCCTACAAGGAAAACCTGATGGTGAATGTTTATGAAAGGGAGGGGTTGAAGAATTTCATCTTTTACGTGGACGTTTCGCCTTTCATGTCAAGAGGATCAAGCGTGGAAAATCCACTTGAATATGCCATAGCAATGGTTCTCTCTGGCACCAAATACCTTCTATCAAAAAATTATAACGTGGGATTCTGGCCAATCAAGCTCAATCACCTGAAACGGAATGAATTTGTTCTTCCCTCTTCAGGTATGGACACATTCAACCAGATAAGGCTCAGCCTCCTTCTCCTGGAATCTAAGTGGGTCACTGAAAAGTTCACCGGACTGGGTTCTTCCCTAACAAGAATAATGATGGAAACAAGACCAAGCGTCATGATCATGACAAGCCTGGAGAAGGGGAATCTATCAAGAATTGAAAGTATATCATCACACCTTGCGAGATTCAAGGTTGTTCCCACAATAGTTGATATAAGGGCAGAAAGCATAGCTGCCAAATTCACCGACCCAAGATTGGGCAAGGTCTTC
>JAKARU010000213.1 GCA_021819225.1 Thermoplasmata archaeon | reverse complement strand
TATCATCCGGGTTGACATTTTTCTGTTCACCGGATGCAAGATCTCTGACTGTACAGTTTTTTTCCTCGATTTCCTTGCTCCCAATCATCACTGCATGCGTGAAATTAAGATTTGATGCCGTTTTCAATGCGTTTGACAGGTTTTTTCCGCCTGTGTGTGCAACGGCCTGAATCCCCCTGTCTCTAAGGGAGAATGCCATCTTTACTGCTGCCAGGTTCCCCGCATCTCCAATCCCTATTATGTAATATCTCCTTACTTTACTCTTCTGCTTCCAGAGATTGAGGTCCCTCATCAGGTTCTCAAGAACGGCATCTCCCATGCCAAAGCCAACTGCCGGAATCTCAATACCGGAGAAAAGTGAACTTAGATTGTCATATCTTCCCCCACCAAAAATAGATCTGAACTTGCCCTGGATGTCAAATCCCTCAAAGACAATTCCTGTATAGTAGGCAAGTCCCCTTACAGTTGAAGGATTGAATACAACATCCCTGAATCCATTGTCTACAAGGATCTCTCCAGTCCTCTCAAGTCTCTGGATTTTTTCCCTGAAATCTGAAAACTTGAAGAATTCGCCAATCCCTTCCTCTATTGCATTTATCTTATACTTTCTGCCCAGGAAGTCATACATCCTTTCTGCATTTTCACTACCCATTCCATTTGCAGAAAGTTTACTGACAATTTCCTCCTTATCTGATTTGTGAAACCTGTCTATTACTGCCATATCCGACAGGATATTTCGTGAACCAGATTCAGTGAGGATGTATTCCATTATCTTCCTTTCATTGATTCTAACCTCATACCTCGATTCGAGGCCCAGGGAATTGAGGATTGAACAGGCCAGTCCGATTATGTCCGCATCGGCCACAGCAGAATCATCTCCAAAAATATCTGCATTCATCTGGACATGTTCCCTTGTTCTTCCGGATTGGGGTTCCTCATACCTCCAAAGCTTGGGTATATTGTACCATCTCACCGGTCTGGGAAGGTCTTTTCTTGCAACCAGCATCCTCACAGTTGAGGGTGTTGCCTCCGGGATTAGTGTGATCTCACGATCACCCCTGTCCCTGAAACTGTAAGTCTGGGATAATATTTCATCACCTGATTTTAACCTGAACATTTCCAGGAGTTCCAGGCTCGGATAGTCGATTGGCCTGAATCCAAAAACTCTTGCTCTCTCCCTCATCGTGCTGAATATATTTTCCCTTATCTCCATGTCCTCAGGATAAAAATCCCTGAAACCTTTGAGTCGATCAATCATACCTTATCCTTAAGGTGTTAGTTAAAAATACTTAATAAGGATTAAATGATTTGATTAGAATGGGAATCACCGAAGAACAAATCAAAAATCACGGACTCAAAGTGACACCACAGAGAGTCAAGATACTTGAATATATAAAAAGAGGAAGTGGGGATCACTTTTCTGCAGAGAATATACATGAATATGTAAAGAAGGAGAACCCCAACATACCAGCTGCGACTGTATACAATATACTGAAGGTTTTCACCGAGCGTGGGCTGATCAATTCATTTGAAGTCAACGGCAGGGCAATGTACGAGGGAAGGGTTGAACCGCACATAAATTTCTACTGCCAGTCCTGTGGGAAGATTTATGATTCAGAAATTCAGGGAGATCTGAAGCAGATCGAATCAGATGTTAAGGGGAAGATCCTTTCCTCAACGGTTCTGGTTCGAGGTATCTGTGAGGAATGCCTTACTGCTGAGAAAGAAAACGAAATTGTTCAAGAAATCTGATATTCTCACCTGGATCGTGCACCCTCAATATCTCAATTCCTTTCCTTTCCAGATATAAGCTTGCAGCGAGTGTCTCCGGAAGTCTGTCCTTGATCCCTGACCCCGTTTTTGCCCCGAGAAACCTCTTTCTAGAATGACCTACAAGCCTGGTGAAACCAAGGGTGAATACGTTGGTATTCCTCACAAGATAATAGTCATGCTCAAAGTTCTTTGAAAAGCCCAGTCCCGGATCGATGATGATATTTTCAGGCTTCATTCCCATATTCATAAGAATCCTTAGATTTTTGAAATAGAATTCAGCCATTTCTCCGGGAAGATCTGAATAGTTTTCCCTGGCGGTCATATTATTCACCTCACCATTTATGTGCATCAGGACATATTTCAACCCGTTTTCGAAGGCAGTACAGGCAAGGTTCCTGTCCATCAGCCCGGAAACATCATTAACCATGTCTATGAGTGAGGAAAATTTCTCAACAACCCGGATATGTCTTGTATCGAGAGATATGGTTCCATTGAATTGAGACCTCAATGCAGGGAGTATGTCCTGGAGCCTTTCGATCTCTATTTCACCGGTTATTTCCCTTGATCCCGGCCTGGTACTTTCTCCCCCAATATCTATAATATCTGCCCCGGATTCAATGATCTTTTCAGGAACGTGCCCAGAGAGGCGGGAATCAGAGAAGAATGAATCAGGCGTGGCATTTACTATTGCCATGATGGCGGACCTTCCGGCATGCCCGTCACCAAGCTGCATTACCATGCCATTCGTCATGAAACCGGCATAATCCTCAAGTCCATCTGCCCGGAGAATATCCCTGATCTCGCTGGTCGATAATTCTTCACTGACTCTCCTGTATGACCTGCCTTTGATCTGGACTGAACTCAGGTCATTACTGTCCGATTCATAATAGGACATAATCGAGAGTTTGCCACCTGAATTAAGGTGCTGTGGATAAAAAAAAGATGGTGTGGAATCCATATAACTGAATATCACGAGTATATAAATCAATAACGTTAATAGGTCAATTGTAATATGTTATATCTGCCGATCATAGAGTGTTCATATGTCAGACGATAGTAGTGAAATTAAGGGTAAACAGGTCAGAAATTATACTAAGATAGATGAGCTGTCGCAGGCTATCAGCAGAGGTTTAAGTTTACAGAACAAGAGGATGGTATACGAGGAATCCATGGCAGCCGCTGAGCATCTTATAAATTTTTTTGGATATAGTGACAGGGTTATAGACAACATGCTTGAGCCTGAGGACAGGGATGCATTTTACACAATGGAGGACATTGGCGTCCTCAGGACAGAGAGAGAAGAAACAACTCTCTTCGATGGAAGGGAATGGAGGATCCATTACTGGATTCTCAACATATCAAAAATAATGTCACTTGCCCAGATGAAGTCCAATTATATGGATATGGGCGAGGATCAGGATTTT
>JAKARU010000212.1 GCA_021819225.1 Thermoplasmata archaeon | reverse complement strand
ACCAGAAAATGGCGTAGCTTACTGGGATCTTTATAAAACGTACAACATGGCTGCAAAAAACCTCGGAGCTAATGCATTCAGACTAGGACTTGAGTGGACAAGGCTCTTTCCTAGGGCAGCCACAGAGATAGAAGTTAGAACTGAGGAAGACAGGAATGACATAATAAGTATAGACATAACTGAAGATACATTAAAATCTATGGATCGTGTGGTAAATTCCAGTGCAGTTGAGCATTACAGAGATATATTCAAGAATGTAAAGGATAACAACATGACTCTAATAATAAACGCCTATCACTGGCCTATTCCTGTTGAACTACATGACCCAATTCTATCGAGAGAAACCGGGCTTACTTCTAAGAAAAACGGATGGCTGAATCATAAGACAGTAATAGAATTTACTAAATATGCGGCTTATGTAGCCTGGAAATTTGGCGATCTTGCGGATCAGTTCTCTATAATGAATGAACCCAATGTTGTTTTCGGCAATGGATATTTCAATGTAAAGTCAGGATTTCCTCCGGCATATCCTTCAGCAGAGGCCGGTAATCTGTCCAAAAAACACATAATAGAAGCGATCGGAAGATCGTACGATGAAATGAAGAAATTCACAAAGAAGCCAGTTGGGCTCATATATGCAAATGCAGATTTTGTTCCATATAGCGATAAGGACAAAGAAGCAGTTGAAATAGCCCTATACAATGAAAGATATTCCTTCTTTGATTCACTCAGAAAGGGTGATATGTCATGGGTGAAGGTTGTAAATGATGCTCCCGCTTTCAGGGAGGATTCAAGCGTGATAAGGGATGACCTGAAAAATAAGCTTGACTGGATAGGGGTCAATTACTATACGAGGAATGTTGTGAGGAAGACTGAAAACGGATATACCGTACTGAAAGGGTATGGACATAATGCTGTCCCTGGCATGCTTAGCAAGGACAACAGAGAAGTAAGCGATTTTGGATGGGAAGTTTATCCGGAAGGAATTTACCACGTTCTTAAGCAATATCACGAAAGATATCACATGCCCATGATAGTAACGGAAAATGGGATAGCAGATTCCAATGATGAATTGAGACCAAGGTACCTTGCTTCTCATCTTGATCAGGTTGAAAAGGCCATAAAGGACGGCATAGATGTTAGGGGGTATCTTCACTGGTCTCTGCTGGACAATTACGAGTGGTCATCTGGATTTGGATTAAAATTTGGATTGCTAGGCGTGGATCTTAAAACGAAGAAAATTCAGATGAGGCCAAGCGCATTGGTTTTCAAGTATATAGCTCAGAACAGGGGTATACCAGAGGATCTTAAATGGATGACTCAATAGGGTAATAAATTATCAATTGAGCTTTTCAATTTATAATTAATAGAAGGTTGGAAATATGAAATATAGAACACTTGGAAAAACTGGAATTAAAGTGTCTGAAATAGGATTTGGGGCATGGGCAATAGGTGGAACATGGGGAGAGGTGAACGATGATGAATCCAGGAAAACACTTCATGCTGCTGTGGAAAGTGGTATAAATTTCTTTGATACTGCAGATGTTTATGGAGATGGCAGGTCTGAGAGACTTATTGGAGAACTAAAGAAAGAATATGGAGACCAGATTCACGTTGCCACGAAGGCTGGAAGAAGATTAAATCCACATATCGCTGCAGGATACAACTACAAAAATATTAAAGGATTCGTAGAGAGAAGCCTGAAGAATTTGAACTTGAAAGAAATTGAATTGCTTCAACTGCACTGTCCTCCATGGGAGGTGTACTATAATCCAGAACTTTTTAACTCCATGGATAAATTGAAGGAAGAGGGACTGATCCTGAATTATGGTGTGAGTGTTGAAAAGGTTGAAGAAGCCATAAAGGCTTCAGAATATCCTGGAGTGTCAACTGTGCAGATTATATTCAACATGTTCAGGCAGAGACCATCAGATTATTTCTTTGAACTGGCAGAGAAGAGGAATATTGGTATAATAGCAAGAGTTCCGCTGGCTTCAGGATTACTCACTGGAAAGTTCAAAGGAACGGAAGAATTTGAAGGAGATGATCACAGGAGGTTTAACAGGAATGGTGAGGCCTTCGATAGGGGAGAAACGTTTGCAGGAGTTGATTTTAATCTTGGTATCCGAACTGTAAATGAATTGAAGCAGTTTCTACCTACTGGCTTTACGATGACAGAATTTGCATTGAAGTGGATATTGATGCATAAGCAGGTTTCTACAGTAATAACAGGGGCAAAGAGGGTGACCCAAATAAAAGAAAATGCAACTGCTTCGGATATGCCTGATCTTAATGATGACACCATGAAAGTGGTCGAACAGGTCTACACGAAAGAGATAAAACCACTGGTACATCAGTACTGGTGACTGAATATATTTTTTAAGGATGTGGATTATAAAAACTCACCATATTTGCATTTCATTATTCATCTTTCAAATTTCTTCCTCTTTGTGATCTCTCTCCCACTTGATTCTTGCCAGGATAGAAGATATAATTAGCATAATTGTAAGAACTGAAACACCAATTGAAATGTAAAGTGGGTATATCGGCCCGGTAATAACTGCAATTCCTCGCACAATTGTTTCAAGATCTATTAGAAAATATGCAAGCACTCCAATTGCTATTATTAACAGTGGTATATTCACCGTATTGGAGAATGGTTTCATGCATTACCCCCCTTTAAAATCTTTATTTTTGCTCTATTGAATGCCATAAAGCAAAATATTGTCTCTTTCCAGTGTTTGGGTTTATGACTTTTAATACTTTTTAGTTTATTTTCATTGAACTTTGTTACAGATAGTCTATTAAACTTGAAATGTCCATGGTTTTCATCAAGTAAGTTGACTTCACTCACATGAACAATTAACCTGTATTAATATATAGACATTTTCTACCGACCATTATCGCCTTTCCAACATTAATCTTAAACAGATTGACATACCTGAGTTAGATCCCTGTGATGTTGCCAGGAATATCAGTGATTGGGTCATTAATTATTATGCCTTCAGTGTTGGAAATGAAACAGTCAGGATCATTGGGCGTGAGTAAACTCATTTTTCAATAATTATCAACTTCATTCAATTTTCCTCAACATTGGCCTACTGGATGCCTTGATTGATTATGGCTTTTCCAGAACTATTAAAAATTTGTTTATTTGTTACCCTGAGAACTTATGTCCAGTCCACTGGAAGATATGGACAA
>JAKARU010000211.1 GCA_021819225.1 Thermoplasmata archaeon | reverse complement strand
TGTTATGGCACCCCAGTTTTCCATTGCTCCGGCGGCAAAATCAGGAACGGCTATCAAATGCATCTTTGGAAGAGCATATGGAATTCCAAAATAGTCTTCATAGAAAGTGATACACTTATCAGCGACTTCGAGTGGGAAGTCATCAGATCTCATCTCATTCCCTGGTCTTGCAAGGATAAGCTCGCATTTTCCGTGGTTTCTTGATCTTGTAATGAATTTTCCAACACCGATGTATAGAAGATACGTTGACATGGGGGGTGTTGAATCAAATTTTATTTCCATTGAACCATCAGCTATCTTCCTGTTGGATATCTGAGGCATATTGCTAATTGCATCCTGCCCCTCCTTTACTACGAGGGTAATTTCAAATTTCGATTTAACAGATGGATTATCGAGGCACGGAAAAGCAGAAGAGGCATCATTGGATTCAAACTGTGTTGTTATCATGGACTGAACTCCCTTCCCGGCCCTGTATAAACCAGCCAGTCCTTCACCATATTTTCTCCTATAAGAAATCTCCAGTTCAACTTCCCCGGGTTTTATTTTGTCTATAATTACCTTTCTCTTTCGTTCATCATATGCAAAGGGGGCTCCGATGCCATTAACGAGCATTTTTTCTATATCCAGTTCTCTGGAGTCAAGTATCAATTTCTCCTCCTCAGTCTTGAGGTGGATATTGCACACTCCACTGAACTCATTATCATCCAAAAAATTCAGTGACAAAGAATATTTATCTACAGTTGCATTCACTTAATATTATTTTTATATTATATTTAGTTGTTGCCAAATGTGTATGGAGATCAGTGACCCTTAAACCAGGAAATATATTCTGAAAGAATAAAAAGTGAGGTATTATATTACCTGATCAGTGCTCTCTCCATCTTGTGAGATATTTTGCAATGGCAAAGTACACAGCCGTTTCAACCAGCATGATTACAACCATTGTTATGAACTCAGAATAGTTCCATGGTTCAAGGCCAAAGAATATCTGGGCAGATACTGCTGCAGGTGTTGCGGGTGATAGTGAAAGTGCATATATCAGTCCATTCTGCCCGAACTTCCCAAGAAGGTATGTGTATGGATAGAATGTAGGAGGTATTACAGTCATTACTATGGAAAGTATCGAAGTGATTCCCCATATATTCCTGACGTGGTTCACCAGGCTTGATATGATAAAGGAAATTGCAGATGTAGAAAGAATAAGGATGAAGATAAGAAATAGCATGTAAAGTGCTGTAAAAATGTTGTATAAATGATAATATGAGCCCAGGAAGCTGTAAACTATTATTCCAGGAATGGAGAAGGCCAGGAAGCTCAGGGTCATACTGAGCATATAATCTATTGGCGTAACCTCACTGGCCACGTACATTTCCTGTATCCTCAGCTGAAGTCTCATGAATGTGGCATCTCCTGCACTTTGAAGACCTATGGATGCTATCAGCGTTATCATTCCACCGACTACTGCATACTGCACAAGTGCACCCTGAGTAAGTACATAAACAACAAACAGGAGCGTAAGTGGTGTTACAAGTGATGCTATGATATAGGATGGGCCCCTGACAATTACCTTTACACCATAATACCATGCAAAGGTAAAGATGAATTTAAGATTCAAGATCAACACCCCTCATTATGAACAGATCGTCAAGAGTGATTTTCTTCACAGTCTTGCCCTCCCGTATGTATGTTTCAGAATTTTCAATTGCATCATATTTGACGTAAATCCCACCTACCTTGAATGAATCTGAAAGTTCTGTCTGAGATTCAACCCTCACCTTCCCCGAGAACCTGGATAGCAGTTTCTTTACAGTCCCCCTGTCTATAATATGGCCACTATCCTGAAGATACACAACATCTGACAGATTTTCTGCCTCTTCCATATAATGGGTAGTCAGCAGGACATTGCCTGACAGCTTTTTAATGGCTGACCATATCTCAAGTCTGGAAAGTGGGTCAAGACCTGTTGTTGGCTCATCCAAAAATACAAGTTCTGCATTTGATGCCAGTGCAAGTGCAACGAACATCTTCCTCTTCATCCCCCCGCTCAGCGTATCGGAGGGCTTATTTCTAACATCCCAGAGTCCAACTGTCTCCAGGGCATCATTCGCAGCTTTCCTCGCATCAGGGAAACTGAATTTTTTGCCCAGTAGATACATGTTAACCTGTTCATATGGTGAAAGTATTCCCAGGGGAGAAGCCTCCTGTGGTATGCTTGCCACTATTTTTCTAATTTTAATTGCATCACTAACAATATCAAGCCCATTGATTAGGGCAGTCCCTGAGGTAGGATAAAGCTGTGTTGAAAGCATTCTCAACAGCGTGGTCTTTCCCGCACCGTTTCTACCTATCAGTGTTGTGACTCTTTTGTCCATGGTTTCGGTAATTCCGTCGACAGCTACTTTTCCACCTTTGTATACCTTTCTTATGTCTTTGATTTCAATCATAAATTGTACCTATTTTACTGTATTTCGTCTTTCAAAAAATCTTCCTCTGTATCTTTCTTCTTCCCCTTGAGTAAGAATCCAATAACCAGCATGATCATTGAAACAACTATGAGGAAGAGGCCAATAAGAAGAATTATCCCGAGATCGGTAAATGTGCTGAAATGACTTGTATAGGAATAAACCAGTCCTGTTGAGGGTGCCAGGAATGAAACCAAATAGTAAGAACCGGAACCCACAAGAAATTCTGTTCCATAACCATCATGAGTGGGTCCAGTTGGTGCTATTGAATAATCCTGTACATTTGTCTGATTAACAAGTGAAACATTGTTGGCATTAACAAGATAGAATGTTGTATTGCCATCCAGAGCAACCAGTCCATCACTTGTAATATTAATCTCGTGTGACACATAATAATATTTATCCTTCACAAATGTATGGCTAACAGTGAGATAATCCGATGTCAAACCTATTCCAGCAACCACAAGTATGATACCGAGAACAATTAGAATTAAACCAACTCTTACTATATTTTTCCGCACTGTTTTCCTATGGAAATAAGAAAGTGGTAAATTAAGTTAATCAATAGGTATACAGCATGACAAATATAATATATGAATGTAGTAAAATTAACGTTTCATGGATATGG
This sequence comes from Thermoplasmata archaeon, assembly GCA_021819225.1. The sequence goes on along the minus strand of JAKARU010000211.1, from coordinate 114 downwards.
AAAGGTGAGAATATGCCATATCTATTTCACAAAAAAGAGTCAAGTCTAGATGTACCTGCATTCAAAATTTTCGTGGAAGAATATGGAGAAAGCCCGGAAAAAATATCAAGAAAT
>JAKARU010000210.1 GCA_021819225.1 Thermoplasmata archaeon | reverse complement strand
GACAATTGATGAGGAAACAACAGTATCTCTTGCACTGAACAGGATGAGAGATAACAAGATTGCCCAGCTTCCAGTGGAGTCTGGAAAAAAATACCTGGGAATGATCAGCTACAGGGATATACTTAGAAGAAGGAGCATTCATCTTAATTCAAAGATAAAGAATTTCGTTGTGAAATCACCCGAACTTACAAGAAGAGATACTCTTGAAAAAGTGGTAAACCTACTCAGAGACAGTGCAATGGGAGCACTTCCCGTGGTGGAAAATGGAAAGATTGCAGGAGTAGTTTCCAGAACTGATATAATAAAGAACATTGAAGAATTTGATGAGCTGAAGGGTGTCCAGACATTTGATCTGATGCAGGATGCCTATTTCGCAAAGCCCGATGAGGATCTGGAATCAATCATGGAAAAGGTCAGGGCGCATGATGTGGACACAATCAATGTGGCAGATGAGAAGACAAACCTTCTTGGCCTCATCAGAATTGAAAATGTACTGGATTATGAGATGAAAACGAAGGAAAGGGTCAGGAAGGGAGACTTCACGGGAGAGAGGAATCACCCAGATATAGATATTAAGTCCCTTATGGAGCAACCAGTATTCTGTTATGAGGATGATAATCTTTTCACCGCATCTGAGGAACTCGTAAAAAAACATCTTCACAATATAGCAATCTGCGACAAGGGAAAGAGGATAGTGGGCATACTGAGTGTTGACGACATAATTAGTTCACTCTGGTCAAAGGAGAGCACGGAAGGCATGCTGGTAAATATTTCAGGACTCGGAGTGGGAGATACAGATCTGTACTCTACAATATATTCCATGGTTGAAAAATTCACGGACAGATATTCAAAGCTGGAAAATCTAAAGAATGGGACCATGAATATCCACGTTGTGAAGCACCACAGTGAAGAAGGAAGGATAAAATATTCCATAAGGACAAGACTGATTGGCAGGAAAATAAACATGACAGAAAGCTCCTCAGGCTGGAACTTTGGAAAGGTCCTATCTGATATATTTGACGATTATGAATCTAGGACAAAGAGGGAGAAGGAGAAGAGCTGAACATGATTGAACTGATGGACAGAATTCTGGATAAACTGGAAAAAGGGGCGATGTACGGTGAAGTAAGATATATGTCGGGAGAGAGTACAGAGGCTTCCATGAGAAATTCAGAATTCCAGGGAGAAGGAACTTCATCAGGGGAAGGAATTGCAATAAGGGCAATGAACGAATCCATTGCCATGGGATTTATTTCATCTTTCGATTTTGACCGGATACAGGAAATTATAGACAGAGTTTTAAGGAATAGCCACAGAGGAGGCAGAAACAAGCTTGACATGTCTGGAGGAATCAGGGACAAATGGGAAGCTCTTGGAAAACACAAGGTAGAAGACATCCAGAGTTCGGACAGGATGGAAATCATGAAAAACGCTGATGAAATGATGAAGGGCTATGATCTCTCAGTGAGAATGAATGCAATCTACCACAGGAAGATCAGGCAAATATACCAGAATACCTCAGGGAGCATAATAGAATCCAGCCTTTCGAGGATCGGTTATTTCATGGTTGGTGGTTATAAGGATGGCAACTCCTTTGAAGAAATTTACAGGCAGTTCGGTACCACTGGAGGCATGGAAAACTTCAGGGAACTTGATGTACAGAAGAAAATTGAGGATGCAGTAAAAAACCTGAAGGAGATTTCAAAGTCTCCATCAGCAAAACCAGGAAGGTATGATGTGGTAATCAGTCCGGAAATAGCAGGGATAGTTGCACATGAATCATGTGGACATCCAACTGAATGGGACAGGATATCTGGAAGAGAGGGGTCACTTGCTGGAGAATCTTTCCTTACTGGAAAGAAATATCCATTTAAAATAGGTTCTCCAGTTGTAAACGTGATCGATGATCCCACAGTAAAGGGAAGCTACGGTTACTATAAATATGATGATGAGGGAATCCGGGCCAGGAAAAGATACCTGTACAGGGATGGGATGACAAATGAGTTTATACATAGCAGGGAAAGTGCGGCAAACTATGGTGTTGAACCCAATGGAGGTGGCAGAGTTTCTGACTGGGACATGGAACCCCTGGCCAGAATGAGTACCACATATATAGAACCGGGTCAACATACCTTTGATGAGCTGGTTGAGGATATCAAGCATGGAATTTACATAAAAAGTTACACAGAGTGGAATATTGATGATATAAGGTTCAATGAGAAGTATGTAGGGAGCGAGGCATTCATAATTGAAAATGGAAGGCTGAAAGGTAGGGTAAGGAAACCCGCTATAGAAACAAACACAGTTAATTTCTACTCCTCCATAGATGCTGTCTCGAAAGAACTTGAATTTGAAGCTGGAACATGCGGGAAAGGGGATCCGGAACAGGGTGTCGATACATGGATGGGGGGACCCAGTGTTAGATTGAGGAATATATACATATCCTGAGGTAAAATTATGGCTGACTTAGATTTAATTAGAAGAAATGTAAAGAAACTGAACCTTGATTCCTACGCAATCAGGCTGATCAGGACAAACATAGAACAGATCAGGTTTTCTAACAATCTCGTGGATCTTAGAAATTACTGGACACGAGAAGGTATTTCCATATTCCTCAATTCAGGAAAGAAGATAACTGAGATAAGCCTGGATAATGATTCAAATATAGAAGAAAAAATAGAAAAGTCCTACAGAGCTATGTTAAATGGCGAAGAATCCAGCACATTTAACGGTATAAACCCTGAAAAATACGGTTCAATAGAGAGGATAGAAGATCAGGAAAAAACTGTAGAGCTAGATGATATAGTTAATGCATGTATAGAGGGTGCAAGGGATGGAGGTTCTGAAAGAAGCACAGGTCTTGCATACAGGACATATACCGATGATCATATCATAACACCCTTCAATGAGCATCACGTCACTTACGATGATTTCAACTTTGATATAAGGGCATTCAGGGGTCTTAGCACTGGACAGGAAGGCGTTCATTTCTCATCTACTGTAAAAGATCCAGTTGAAATCGCAAGAAATGCAGGACTGGAGGCGGGAAAAACAGCATCTCTCACGGTTCCGTCAAAGGAATTTGAAGCTGGAAACTTTGAAACACTTCTCTCTCCCTACGTTATAGGTAATATTTTTACATACTGTTCCTCACTATTTTCAGCTTATTCGGTACAGATGGGCATGAGCTACCTGGATGAGAGTCTGGGAAAG
>JAKARU010000209.1 GCA_021819225.1 Thermoplasmata archaeon | reverse complement strand
TCTCCCTCCCAGCGCTCTTCTAGCTTTTCGGATTTTTTACCACTATAAACTTTACATAATCAACCATAGGTATTCTCTCCTACCAACATTTCATCGCAACCCTTTTGATTAATTATATCTTTCAACAATGATCCTTATACTACAAACAAAATAATACAGTCGTGAAGATTTTTCTCTTTTCACCTATTTTCAGGTCACATATAAATATCAGATTGTCATATTCAGATTTGACGTATTATGTCAGCATCAGAATGCAGAACCATGGATATGGCAACAAAAACGAAGATTAAAGTGAGTTTGAGGAAGAACCACAGCAATGGTTATTTTCAGGAACTGGAAAAAAGGGCTAAAGCACTTTCAGACATGAAGAGAATTGAAATCTATCACACCCTGTCCATAACTGAACTGTGTGTCTGTGAGATTTCTGATCTGCTAGGCATACCACAGTCAACCGTCTCAGGGTGTATTAAGGAGCTATACAATGCAAAACTCATAAACAGGAGAAAGGAAGGCAAGTGGTCTTATTACACCGCAAAGCCATTGAGCAATATTAACCCGGAGATGCTGATAAATGAAGTATGATAAGATTCTATTTCTATGTGTTGAAAATGCGGGAAGAAGCAAGATGGCGGAGGCCTTTGGTAAGAAGAAGGGATTAAACTGCGAAAGCGCAGGTACAGTTCCAGCAGGGGAAGTCAATCCGGTAGTAATGAAAGTTATGGAAGAAAAGGGTGTACCAATTGACACAGGGAATCCAAGGGTCCTCTCCAGGGAAATGATTGACAATGCCGATTTGATTGTTATAATGGGTTGCTCAGTTGAGGAATCATGCCCGGCACCACTGGCCAGGGCCATGAAAAAGAAGGTAGTGGACTGGGGACTGGATGATCCAAAGAACCAGGATATCGAGAAGGTAAGGAAGATAAGGGATGAGATAGAAAGAAAGGTAAGTGAACTGGCGTTTGAATAATTACTTTTTCATCGCAACACTCGCGATATTCATATTTTCACTTTTCCTGGTGATATACAAACCAAAGGGTCTTGGAATAGGATATTCTGCATCAATAGGAGCAATTATAACTGTTCTGGCAGGCTTCACAACACTTGTGGATTTCTACAATGTTGTATCGATTGTCTGGAACGCAACCCTGACTTTTGTATCTGTTGTGATAATTGCACTGGTATTCGATGAAGCTGGCGTTTTTGAATATCTTGCGACAAAGATCCTTAATTATTCAGGAGGGTCCGGAAAAAGACTATTCGTACTGGTCATCCTTGTGGGTGCTTTTATATCCGCCTTTTTTGCCAATGATGGCACTGCCCTTGTGTTAACACCTGTGATAGTGGCACTTCTGTACAGGATCGGACTCGATAAGAAAGCTATATTTGCCTATATAATGGCAGTTGGCTTCATAGCAGATTCCGCCAGCATACCTCTTCTGGTCAGCAACCTTGTAAATATTATAGCAGCCACATACTTTGGAATAGATTTCTTTCCCTATATGGAGATAATGATAATTCCTGATCTGGTGAGCATAATTGCAAGTCTCCTGTTCCTCTCACTTTATTTTAGAAAGTCAATACCTGCAAAAATTCCAGAAAAAATTGAGTTCAGGAATGAAGATATCAAGGACCCCGTAATTTTTAAGCTTTTTTTCCCGGTAATCATCAGTCTCGTGGTACTTTATTCAGTGGGTGGAATTTACAACATTCCTGTTTCGATAGTGGCCATGCCTGCAGCAGTTTTCATGTTGCTTCTTGCCAGGAAAGGCAAAAAGATTGATTATGTCAAACCTGTAAAAGAAGCACCATGGCAGATCATCCTCTTTTCTCTCGGTATGTATATAGTAGTTTACGCACTCGCAACAAATGGAATGGTTTTTTACATGGCAAAGGCAGTTGGATATTTCCAGTCATTCCCATTCGGTATGAATTTTGTGATGACAGGATTCATGTTTGCACTTACAGCTTCCATAATGAATAATCTACCATCTGTTTTGCTGGGCGATCTTACATTGCAGCACCTTCATATATCAGGTATCATGCTACTGACAAACGCAATTGGTAACGATATTGGGCCAAAGTTCACGCCAATTGGCTCTCTGGCAACCCTGGTATGGCTATACATGCTAGATCGCAAGGCAAAGATCAAGATCAATACAGTTGAATATATGAAACTGGGTCTTATAGTTGGCATTCCTGTCCTGTTCATCACATTGATGACACTATATCTGGAAAGTTTTATCATTCTCTAAGTTTTTCTGGCATATCTTAAATACCAAAGTTTTCTACTACATTGATTCTGATGAACTATGAGATGTGGTTACTGGGACTTATTGCCACTCTCATGGGTATATTTACCTCATATATTCTGTATATGTCGAGAACTGCTGAAAATCCCCTGAGAAGAATTATCACATATATATTACTGGCAATGATGAATGGAATGTTGCTTGGTCCTGCAATATATCTATCAGGAATTATCGTAATTTCATTGGAGGATGCAGTTGTTATTTCAGCCGGATTTATGGCCATAGAGATCATCTATCCCCTGATCCTCTTTGTACGATCAATAGAACAGGAAGATATTGAAATAAGGATAAGCATCCCGGTCATAATCATCCTCACATTACTGGATGAATTTCTTATGAGTCTTGACTTCAATTCCATAATTCTATCAAAAACAATACTGATGGTTTATGGAACAAATTATGTAGAATTGATCTCCAGAACAGTTTCATCATTCTGGTTCATCTTTCCAATGGCACTTGAAATGGGCTTAACTGCAATTTTCACAATAAGAAAGGAGGAGAAGTTGCCATTCACCTTCATAATGTTCCAGTCTGTGGTGATGTTTTTCACACCAACTGCTGTTCCTGGAAATATATGGGTCAGTGTTTCAGTGTTCTCTGGATGTGCTGTAATGACCGCTCTTCTCATATTCGTTTTCGAGAGCCTCTACAGGGAAAATTATGTCAGGAAGAATTTCTCACGATATCTATTGCAGATACTCCTGATTTATGGCATCATGATGATTGGTGTAATGGTCTTTCAATATGATTCAACAGTAATGATTGTATCAATTGCAATTCTTCTTGAAATGATCATTTATATCAATGCAATTCTAAGAAAGAATTATTTCTCCGGCAAGGGAAAAGTTTACTGGCTTGCAGATAGGAAGTGGTCAACTTTCTTCCTCATGGATGTTTTTATTTTG
>JAKARU010000208.1:900-3231 GCA_021819225.1 Thermoplasmata archaeon | reverse complement strand
TCTTTATTTCGGGGATTTCATTCTGCTGTGTTCTATAATTGACCTTCTTTTTTGATCTATATGCGTATATGCGCTGCTGTAACATTGCATTGTATAGTTCACATGAGAGATTCAGGGAGGATTCAAGAATATGGATCTGTGCACTGTCTGGATAGATCCTGAATCTGTATGTCCTTATCATCTGGAACTCTGATCCTCCACGCCTTTCTTCGTGATCACTGACGGATGTAGTAATTATATATAAATAAATTTGTTCGCTTTCATCCCACCCCTGAAGAGGTGGGAATTCCCGCTTACGGTGTTAAATATCGTTAAATTGAGAGAGTCGAGCAAAAGTTTCGAAGTCTTTGCGCAAGAGTTGAAATGAATAGTAACTATATTGTTTAAACAATAGCTGGTTAGCATTCCTGGAAGTATATCATTTAAATACACGTATAGCTGCCCAATTATTCAGGTTGATTGACTCGTTTGAGTTCCAACATAATATTCACGGAAGTATCACAAATTCACGCGTGAAGTGACATAAATTGCACAAAAAACATCGTGCATAATTTATAATACCAAAATCGCCTTACATTTAAGTATGTCACGCAATGTTAGCATACGACTGGATGATGATATTCTGAAAGAGCTTAAGGAGTTAAACCTTAGTCTTTCTGAAACAGTAAGAAAGGCGTTGCTCGAGGAAATAAAGAAAAAACGAAGGGATGAAATGAAGAAAAACTTAGATATGGCCAGGGAGCTCCTGAAGTCAGAAGATGTTGATTTTTATACCAGGGCTGTTCGGGAAACAAGAGATGAGAGGTAGTGTTGTGAAATACCTCATTGATGCCAGTTCATTTTTCAAATTACTATTATCACCTACAATCGATGGACAAAATTTGCTGGAAAACTCATCCATAACAGACCTGACTATATTTGAAATAGGAAACGTACTATGGAAGAGAAAAGACTCAAACATAAAGGATATGCCAGCAGAAAGAATAATTGCTCTTTCAAAGGTAATAGGGAATATAACAAGAGATGTCACTACATTCCCGATTACTTCCACTGAAATACCTGCCATTCTTACAGTCGCTATGAATGTGAAAACCACGTTTTATGATGCATCATACATTTATATGTGCCATAGAGAAAAACTCAGCTTGATTAGCGAAGATGTTGAACTCAGAAAAAAGGCTGTGAAGGAAAAAGTTTCGGCATTTGCACTTGTGGAACTTTTTCCATAAGTGATTCCGTAAAATCTCAATACCGTTTAATGAAATGAAAATTTTGACTGATTACTAAATTCTCCAGGCGCTCAGTCTTCTGTGGATGGCTTTTAGTCAACAATAAGGGTTGCCATGTAGGGGTAAAATGGATAGACAGAAAAGGCGTATTGATCGTATGAATAGTCCTGTAGCGGGAATAGATATTGGAGAGAGGGAAAGTTTTTCCACGTATATGCAACCGGATGGAGATCTCGGGGAAAAGTTCAGTTTCTCCATGAATCCAGATGGGTATGCAAGATTCTCAGAGAAGATACCGAGGAAACGAGAATTGCATTTGAATCCTCCGGATTTGCCTATGTGGTTTTCTACGCGTTGAAAAGCATGGGATATGATGACTAAAAGTGGCACTTCCGAAAGAACTGCCATGGATAGTAAAATCAAAGAAAAAGAATGACAGGGTAGACAGCCTCAGGCTTGCCAAACTACATCTGGTTGGAATGCTCCCGGAATCACATCTTCTTGAACAGGGGGGGAGGATAAAGCGTGATCTGTTATTACAGGGGATGAAGCTCGGCAGATCCATATCATCAACAAAGAACTCAATCATTGGATATCTCAAGAGGGAAGGCCTCTTTGATGGACTCCCGGAAACCAACGACAATTTCTCAGTGAAGAAAAGGAAGGCAATGAAAGAGATTGAATTCGGAAACCAGAAGGACTTTGTTCTCAGAACCATGATTGAACGACTGGAACTCTATAAGAAATAGGTTATTCCACTGGAAACAGAGATCAGGAAGATTGCAAGGTATTCCGAAGACATAAAACTCTTCATGACCATATCTGGAATCGATTACTATCTCGCCTCACTGATCTCGTTTAACATTGGCAATGTCAGCAGGTTTGAAAATGCCGATAAACTTGCATCGTTCTTCTGGAATATAACAAGCACCAAGGATTCCTCACCCATGACACCTTATCCTTGTCCAGGGTCTTGCAACATCTGTCAAAGGATACAGATTCCACCCCCAGGTTCATTCAGATTTTAGGCCATTGTGTCATAATCAAAGGGGTTTCCCGAACGACTTATCATCTAAGCCTGTAATCTCCGGATTTGAAGTCT
>JAKARU010000208.1:0-890 GCA_021819225.1 Thermoplasmata archaeon | reverse complement strand
CAAATCCTCTCTCAACTGCTTTATTCATGATGTTCCATGCCAGATCCCAGCTTATCCCAAGGATAGCTGATGCTTTGGTAACGTCTGTAGATTTGAGAACCCCTACTGAATGGGTTTCAAAGCTGGTAGTGAATCTGGAACTCTTCCCGGGTCATGATGTATTTGAAAGCACAATAACGTGTTCTGAACATCTTATCCCGGGAAATTTAGCATGTATGTAAGTCTCAAAGTCAACACTGTCTTTGCCTCTCCAAGTCTCTTCATTCTGATGATCAGACTATGGATTTCATAACGCATTCAGGTCATGGAAATTTGATCCATTTGGACGGTCTACGATATATCCGGGATGTGTTCTTTCCGGTTTAGAATGACGTTCCAATCAGTCAACGGAGGTTTCAGATCGATAAGGTTTTCACAGAGTTTTCTCTCCTCTATACCATTCTATGTTATCGATATGAATAATATATCCATAAAAAAGCCGGAAGAACCAATATTATTTCTCAGCACTTCTAAAATTATTTGTTTTTGTACTTGATATGTCGTTTTATCAGTGCCAGAACCTGTGATGCGGGGCCATAATATTCTTCAGCCTTTTCAATGAAGAACTCGTGACTGTAGGAAGACTCATATGAGTAACCACTTGCTGACTTAAGATCCAGGAGGGCATGGAATGTGGAAATTATCAATTCAGCATTTTCCCTAATTTCATCATCATCAATTTTGTCAGAAGATATTAGGCTCAATACTGCAGCGAGAATATTGTGTGACTTGGGAAAATCTATCCCGTGGTAAAGCAAAAGTGCCTTAATACTCAATTCTACTCCCATTTCAAGTGAATACAATATCTTTGGACCCGCATTGATCTCCCTCAGCTTATCTGCAGATTGTAA
>JAKARU010000207.1 GCA_021819225.1 Thermoplasmata archaeon | reverse complement strand
ACCCTATCTCATTTTAGATGCGATTTAATACCTGTATTATTTGTATTGTTGTTATCAAATAATATGTATTAACTTAATTTTATTGATTGGGCGGAGATAAGGCTAGAAAAATATATATGGTGTAAAGCTCATAAGGATAACAATGGAATCTGAATTTTCAGAGATAAAGAAAAGAAGAATCAGTGTGTCAAAAAAACATCTGGTGTACTTTCTCTTCTCTCTTCCTGCAATAGCATATGTTATTGGCCTTTCAATAATTCCGGCATTTACAGTTGTGTATGACAGTTTCCTGGTTAACGGTAAGTTGTCAACACGTAATTATCAGGCACTTCCGAGTTATGGTCTCTATTCATCAATAGGTAATACGCTGATTGTGAGCGTTGGGGCTCTCCTGATCCAGTTGCTGCTAGCTCTTGCCATAGCCATGGTCATGGTAAAACCCTTTAAAGGGAGCAAGATTTTTTCTACAATAATTATTATTCCATTTGGAATTTCAACCATTGTAAGCGCTTTTATTTTTAGTTTAATTTTCCAGAATGTTGGCGGTTTTGCCAATGGGGTCCTTGTATTTTTTGGATTGAGACCGGTTGTATGGTTTTCCTCGTCCCTTTCAGATCTTGGTATTGTAATGTTTTCTGATTTCTGGAAGAATACACCACTGGTTGCACTTATCCTCTATGGAGGGTTGTCCTCGGTTTCGCCGACACTATATGAAGCGGCGTCCATGGATGGAGCCGGACCTTTTAACAGGTTCAGGCACATAACACTTCCAGCCATTGCCCCCTTAATTTCCATCGCACTCCTTGTCAGGGGTGTCAGCGAGTTTAACATTTTTGCATTGCCTCTTGTTCTTATAGGGTATCATCCCCTTATACTCAATACACTGGTCTATGAAAACTATTCAACTCTGGCCACGAGACCGATTTCCTATGCAGCGGCAACGGTACTTCTGTCAATAATTATGGTATATGCCATTTTCGTTCTCAAGATTGGGGGTGCAAGACAATATGCCCAGTAAGACGAAACCACTCATTTATGTGGCGGCACTGATACTTTCCATCATATTTTTTTATCCTTTCTGGACTTTGATTCTCATAACATTTGAACCCACCAGACTCACATTTGGGCGACTGTATCCGGTTCAGTTCCCATTTGAGGTGACTTTGCTGAACGTAATTAACTCTTTCAGACAGGTTGATCTTATTGGCCCGCTCATAAGAAGCTTTGAGGTTGCATTTATGGTTGGGGGACTCGCACTTCTACTTGGCATACCCGCTGGATATGGCATTGCCAAGCTCACTGCAAGAATTTCAAACAAGGTCATTGCCTTTCTTTTTATAATAAACATGATGCCGGGTCTGGTGATAGCCATTCCAATTTCACTGTATTTCTATTCCGCACACCTTGAAAACACTGCCGTTGGAGTGGCGCTTGCACAGGAACTTGTTGTCCTGCCCCTCACTGTATTTATTTTAATGGGGGGTTTCAGAAGCCTTCCAAGGGATCTGGAGAACCAGGCAAGAGTTGATGGTGCATCCCTGGGTTCAACCTTTTTCCATATACTGCTCCCTCTGGTGCGAATACCCATACTGATAGCCTTTATTCTTTCATGGATGACATCCTGGGATGAGTTTACCTATGCCTTCATAGTTGCACCAATAGTTCCTAGAGATTCAACTTTTCCAGTTGCACTGTATAACTATGTGACGCGTAATCTCCCTCTTCAGTCTGCTACATTTGCACTTATGGCCACAATACCAGTGATTATACTTGTGGTTGTTTTCCAGAAATATCTGAAAGGTCAGTATCTCTCAGGAGGATTGGTAGGATGAACGTTAAAATGAAATATGAGAATGTTTACAAATTTTATGGACGGGCAAGGGTCCTTGATAAATTTAACCTTGAAATTTACGATGGTGAATTTCTGGTTGTACTGGGTCCATCCGGAACCGGTAAGACCACGCTTTTAAGGGTTACAGTTGGAATCGAGGAACTGACACAGGGGAAAATCACCATAGATGGTGTGGATGTAAGCAAATATCCACCAGACAAGAGAAACATTGCAATGGTATTCCAGAACTATGCCCTTTATCCAAACATGACTGCATACCAGAATATTGCTTTCCCTTTGAAAATGGCAAAGAAACCTAAAAACGAGATAAAGAGAAAAGTTGAGGAAATTGCTGAGACTCTCAAGATTGCAGAGGTACTCAACAAGAACATAACTCTCCTCAGTGGTGGCCAGAAACAGAGGGTCGCACTTGCAAGGGCTCTTGTCAGGGATCCAAAAGTATTTCTCCTTGATGAGCCACTCAGTAATCTGGATGCAAGGGTAAGAGTTGTGGCCAGAGGTGAGTTGAAGAAAATTCAGAAGGAACTTGGGCACACTTTTGTTTATGTCACACACGACCAATCAGAGGCGGGAAGTATGGCTGACCGAGTGGCCATATTGAGATCCGGCAAAATAGAGCAGATAGGGACGTATGAGGAGCTGTTAAATGAATCACACAGTACGTGGGTTGGTGACTTTATTGGTGATCACCCAATGAATTTCATTTCCGGGAAGACGCTTGGTTTAAGCGGCCATACCATTGGATTCAGGGATTCCTGGGTTTCGGAGGGAACCGGAAACCTTACCGGAACTGTGGAACTTTGTGTTCTTGGGGAGGAAAGTTATCATGTTCAATGCCTGATTGACGGTGTTAAAGGCGATGCGGATGTTAGGGATGAGTCACTTATTAACCAGGAAATTGCCTCAAGGGAGGGTTTTGTAAGCAGTACATTAAGTCTGAGATCTTACAAGAAATACAATATAGGAGAACATATAAGATTCGGGCTTAACCGATACAACGTATATGACGAGAATGGTAAGCTTGTCGAGTGTGTCAATCCTGCATGAAAGTACCAGAAAGCACAATAAAACAGCTTGAAGCACTCAGGAGTCCTGAAGGTTGGTTATATGCAGGCTTACCGAAATTCAGGGCACTGTTTGGCAGGGATTCCATAATTTCCTCTTTAGAGCTTCTGGATCATGATCCATCCATAGCAGTATCGACAGTAAACGCTCTGATGAATATGCAGGGAACTGAATCTAACTATAAAACTATGGAGGAACCTGGTAAAATTATTCACGAATACCAGACAGATAAAGAACTCATTGAAAAGAGGTCAAAAATTATTCCCTGGCTTTCAACTGGAAAGAATTATTTTTCAGTGGACAGCACTCCACTTTTTGT
>JAKARU010000206.1 GCA_021819225.1 Thermoplasmata archaeon | reverse complement strand
CCATCTCTCGACGAGGTTTTTTTGGAATATACTGGTCGGGATATAAGGGTGGAGGAACCTGGTGATGCCCGGAAGATGATGATGAACATGAGGAGGGTAAGAAAATGAGCGGCATTGGGCCATTGACTGTCAGGGAACTAAAGAAATGGTACAGAAACCCTGTTTTCTTTATTACCGGGCTCATCCAGCCATTCTTCTGGATAGCACTGTTTGGCAGTGCTTTTGATATCACCAAGTTTTTCCCCTCTGCGTCTACGGCGATTCTTGGCGGAGCTCCAAATTATATCACATACATTGTCGGCGGGGTACTTACAATTACAGGTCTGTTCACGGCAATGTTTGCCGGCACGAATATTATATTTGACAGAAGGCTTGGACCAATGGGCAGGTTCCTCGCTTCTCCGATCAGGAGAAGTTCAATTGTTTTCTCCAAGATCATTTCTGCAACAATCCGTGTACTCCCCCAGGCACTTATACTAGTTGTTGCCGCTTTATTGATCCCGAACGGGCTTAAATTTGTGCATGGTTTCACGGTACTCGATGTTCTTGTCGTAGTAACTGCTATAGTACTTGTATCATTCATATTTGCATCAATATTCAGTGCAATAGCGATAAGGATGACAAACATGAACTCAATATTTGGTATCGTAAACCTTGTTAACTTACCGCTATTATTCGTGAGTTATGCAATGTTTTCGCCTGCAATGATGGCATCATGGCTCTCTGACGTCGCAAAATACAACCCAGTCTCATGGTCCGCTGAAGCCATCCGGATGGTTATAATAAATGGGTCATTGACCGTATCCCAATGGGATCAGGTGGGCGTCTGGTTAGGTGGACTTGCAATCCTCGCTGCTTTTATGATCTTGCTGACGGCTTTTCTGGCAGAAAAGGAAATAAGAGACTGATCTCAACCTAATTTTATATTATTCCATCCTATATACAATAAATGCGAGCTTTAATCGTTGGTAGGTTCCAGCCATTTCATAACGGGCACTTTGAGGTCATAAAATCAATAATAAAAGAAAATTTTTCTGTTATAATAGGAATTGGAAGTGCCCAGTATTCACATACTTTGAAGGATCCTTTCACAGCAGGAGAAAGACATCTGATGATCTCATCTGCACTGGAAGAGGCGAAGGTTGAGAATTTCTATCTTGTCCCGATAGAAGACGTCAATTCAAACCCACTCTGGGTTGCACATGTTGAAGCACTCACCCCGAAATTCGACAAGGTATTCACCAACAATCCGCTCGTTAAGAGACTTTTCGGCGAGAAGAACTATAAGGTTGAATCATTTGGTCTGCTTAACAGGGCCGACTGGTCCGGCACGCGGATAAGGGAAAAAATGCTGAACGGAGAAAAATGGGAGCACCTTGTGCCGCCTGCAGTTGCAAAGGTAATAATGGATATAGACGGCATACAGAGGCTGAAAGACCTTTCAGCTTCCGATGAGGATTAATCATACAGCATATTCTCTTCCACTTCAGCTGCTTTTAATATATAATCAATGACCACAAACTCATCCGGCTTGTGATAGGATTCGGGAGCCGATATCCCCCATACTACAGCATTGATGCCCTTTCTCCTGAAAAAGGCTGCACAGGTACCACCACCTATACCGATTGGCTTTCCCTCCTTGCCAAGAATCTTCATTATTGTCTGATTGAGGATCTTGTATACCTCTGAATTTGTGGATGTTGGATGGGGTGCCTGTTCTTTCTGCACAGGTTTTATATTTATTTTTATCCCCGTCGTGTTTGTAAATTCAGTAGCCTTCTCTCTTATGAAATCCATGAGGAGATCCAGGTCATATTTTGGAAGAACCCTGCAATCCATAAAGAAGACATCTTTTCCAGGAATCGTATTAATGTTTTCGACATTTTTATCATGTTTGGTAATGGCGAAGGTAGATTTAGGGTACTCAAATGTTTCATCTGAATCAGAGAAACTGGAATGCAGCTCCCGGTCAAGCGCTGTTAAAAATGCCATTGCGTTACTGGTCGCATTCAGTGCAAGATCCGGCCTGCTCGCATGGCCCTGTTTTCCCTCAAAAGTAAACTGGAGCCAGAGGATGCTCTTTTCTGCTATCTCTATAAGAAGACCATCTGGTGTACCGGAATCCGGTACTACAACAAGATCCCGTTCAGAAAATATGTTCTTACTGAGCAGGTGTGAGATTCCATATTCGCTTCCAGTTTCCTCATCAGCCACGAATACCAAACCAAGATTGTATTTCATTCTTGATTGATCAAGGTGCTTAATTATTAGCAGTGATGAAATTATACCTTCTCCGTTGTCCGCAGCTCCCCTACCATATACCCTGTTACCTTCCACAGTAGCGGTAAATGGCGGCCTGGTCCAGAGCTCCGGTGATCCTTCAGGAACAGTATCAATGTGAGATACAAGCCAGAGGGTCTTATCCATGTTGCCGATCTTGAGAACAATGCTTGATCTCTTTTTGCCTGAACTATCTGTAGTATCATACCTGTTATAGTTTTCGAACCCCATTTCCTTTAGTATATTGCATAATTCATCGGCCTTTGCACCTTCTCCTTCACCACCGGAAGATGGAGATATCGATTTTATCGGAATTAGTCTCCGGAGCATTTTGATTACAAATTCTGTATCTTCATTCTCTACTGCTACTGCCATAAGAGTTCAATATACCAGAATATAATAATTTAACCTGAAATTTAGAGTTTCCATATGATTAAGTCGGAAGTAGGTGTTTGATGGTGTTAACATTCAATCAGAGGATGAAGATCTCCTCCGCCTCCTGTCAATAAGCCCTATGATTCCAAAAACTATCGCTATAACGAAGAAACCTATTGCTACGTCATATTCATTCGCTTGCGAATAGTAACCGCAGTTTAGGTTTATGCTCGTAGCGGGCAAAAAATTACCAACAATGAGTGAAACCCCACCGAGAATGAATGATGCAGCCGATATTGCCTCAAAATATTTCATGAATGCCATCAAAGCTGATTTATTATAAATCTTTTTGTGAGGTTTTCCAAATATTCAATTTCCCTAACTCCGTAGATGGATATACTGTCACCTTTTAACGTTTGTATAAAAGGCCTTATACCTGTATTTCTTAGAATCTGGTCGTTTTTTGCCATTCTCATTTTCATAACTTCTGATAAACGTCGGGTTCCCAAAGATATCAAAAAGGGTCTCATCCTCACTGTTCAGTGTCAGCAGGTACTTTCCCTTGAGCGTTTTAATATGTTTAGA
>JAKARU010000205.1 GCA_021819225.1 Thermoplasmata archaeon | reverse complement strand
GCCTGATCGGAGCGGGATATCTGACCAGCACGGAAGCTCTCCGCCTTTCCAGTCTTCCTGAATCACTGGTCATAATAGGTGGTGGTTACATAGCAGTGGAGTTGGCGCATTTTTTTGGCTCCCTTGGCTCAAAAGTGACCTTAATACAGAGGAGCGACAGGCTGCTCACCAGAGAGGATGAGGAGATTTCCAGAAGCTTTACTGCAGAATTTGCCAAGAAGCACAGGGTTTTGCTCTCGTCAGAACCTGAAATGATTACAAAGAAAGAAGGGGTTTATCATGTAAATGTCAAATCCTCGGTGGAAGAGAACAATACGACGGTCAGAGCCAAAGAGTTACTCATAGCAGTTGGAGTAACTCCAAATACTGATCTCCTCGAGCCAGAAAGAACCGGTGTGATACTTGACGAAAGGGGGTTTATCGTTGTCGATGAATACCTTGAAACAAACGTCAAAGGAATATTTGCCCTTGGCGATGTCATCGGAAAGTACATGCTTAAACACAGTGCCAATCTGGAAGCTCAGTACAGTTACTATAACATAATTGATTCGGATAATAAGATTTCGGTAAACTACAATGTAATTCCCCACGCAGTATTCACGTCCCCGCAAATAGCGGGCGTTGGTCTCAGTGAACGTGAGGCGAAAACCATGGGATTAGACTTTGTTGTGGGAAAATACAGGTATATTGACACTGGAATGGGAATGGCATTGAAGGATGAATCCGGCTTCGTCAAGATTTTGGTCGAAAAAGCTTCACATAAAATACTGGGTTGCCACATAATGGGAATAGATGCGTCAACACTCTTGCACGAGGTGGTAGTGGCAATGAATGCCGGAAACGGAAATCTGGAGAACATAACGGGAACGGTCCATGTCCATCCGGCACTATCCGAGGTGGTACTTAGGGCGGCACTTTCAGCAAGGGAGGTACTTCAGCGCTGAGATATATCAACCGTTGACGGAAAAACTATAAAATGTGTGCTGAGTTTAACATATGAGGTGAATGAATGTCGGAAGAAAAATTTGAATGTAAGGCATGTAACATGGCTTTTGCATCCAAGAAGGAAATGGAAGAGCATGCAGCAAAGCATCACAAGCACTAGATTCTCATGATATAAGTGATCGCTATAATTCGCACATTATATTTTTTATAAAAGTGGATCTCTTATCAGTGTGATGGGTCTGGCCGGCCTTATATACTAATTTTTAGAGGGGGGATTGATTCTAATTATTATTTTCAAAGTATTCCCTTCTATGAAAAAAGTTGATCTGTCTTATGCTGATCTCTTTTCTTCATAAATATTTTTTCCACCTCTTCGATATCTTTGAATCTTCCTGGATTCTTTGCCCTCATTGACATGGCCTTCATCTTTCTCTCGGTGAGGGAATCAATGTTATCCTCGAATTCAATATTCTTAGTGAGCATGACATATATGCACTCCAAAAGGATCCTTGCAATTGCAACTATTGCACGGTTCTTTCCAAGTCTTCTAACAATGCTGAGGTACTTTGCCTTCATTCTTTTTGAATATCTTATGGTTACATGTGCAGCAGTCACAAGTATGAATCTCAGCATGGATGATCCATGTTTCGTTATGTGACCTCTGATGTCTCTGTTTCCGGATTGATCCTGCCTTGGTACCAGGCCGGCATAAGCTGCAAGTTTCTCCTTTGTTGGAAATCTGGTCACATCATCTTATCCGATGATATGGCAGATGCTGAATACAGGTTTATACCTGGGATTGTCATCAGTAACTTCAGGGAAGTATTTCCCTCACATGCAACGGCCATCTGATCCTCAAGGATTCTTTCCCTTTCTTTGAGATCAGATATCCTTTCTATGAGATCTGAGAGAACAATTCTATCTAGATCTGGAAGGTTTGAAGATTCCTCCAGTATGGTTCTTATGCCTCTCCTTCCAAATATGTCTGTTGCATGTACGATGATTCCATGCCTTGTCAGGATTGCATGAACTCTGTTTTTCAACATGTTCATCTCCTCGCCAATGGATTTCCTGTACCTTACAATGGATCTGAGAGCATCTGAGAACTTTGATGGAAGATGCACCTCAGGAAGTTCCTTGAGTCTCAGAAGCTTTGCAAGCTTGTATGAATCCTCCTTATCGTTCTTTTTTGCTGTCATGAATATCAGGGAAAGCTTTGATGGATCCGCCAGGTGAACTGAGAAACCCATGTCCCTTAACTTTCTTGCAATATATTTTCCCGATGTCGATACCTCAAGTGCAATCTCAGGTTTCAGATCCAGGTATCTGGATCTGAATGCATTCAATGCACTCTCTGTGTTTTCGATCCCATAGCTTTCACAGACATTTCCTTCTTCATCCATTGTGGTAACATATACGCTACTTTTATGTACATCCAATCCAATATAGATTCCAACCACCTCCTTGATGGTACGTGGGAGTTCAAAGTCGGAGACATTTCGACAGCCTTCTATTCACCCTTGTTCCAGGGTACTATGTCGAGACGAAGGGCAGCTAATCTTAAAGTCGACCTCACGGGTCAGCAAACACTACAGCTGCCTCTCCGACTCTCACGCTTGCACCGTCATGCAGGCGTGGACAGAAAAACTTTTTTCATGACATCTTAAAACACTAAGGAAAGCCCGACCGGTCCATAAATTTTAACAGTAGGAAACAGGATTATTCCATACTAACCAATTAAACGCTCCGAGAGTTGACGAGTCTAAGGATCCATTATCTTCTTCCGGTTTATCCTGTCAAGTGTTGATAAGAAACGCGGCCTTTTCTTATTATCTTCTCTCAACTGGGAAACATATGAAACCCATTCAGGCATTCTTCCAACTTCGCCCATTAATTTCTCAAACTCTGAGATATGCGAAACAGCTACCTCATAAGAACGTGCATTGGTTTTTGAAATCTCCTCATCGACAACTCTTTTCCAGATCGGGATGGCTCTGTCAGGAAAATCTCTGAAAATAGCTCTCGCGACTTTCAGTTCAACTGGACTCCGCCAATCAAACCCATATCTTTTTTCAGTACCTTTCGCCAGGTAATGATCGTACAATCGCAGAACTTCGGCAGGCATTCTTTCATAAATTGCCACATCAATTAGTTCCTCATCAACAGGAAAATGCGTCGTGAATCTATTGGAGTGCTTACTAAGTCCTGTCTGTGGCAGAGGCCATATACCGGACCCATTTTTACTTTTGGTCTGAGCTCCACTATCAGGGGGAACACCCGTTTCGAGAAAATTCAGAACGCGC
>JAKARU010000204.1 GCA_021819225.1 Thermoplasmata archaeon | reverse complement strand
CTTCATTGAACTTTCAATCTGCTTCTTTGCTTCCGCCGCGTCCCCATAGTCAGATACACTGGTCTTTTTTCCTTCAAGGATCTTGTAGGTTTCAAAGAAATTCTTTATCTCCTTAAGCAGATGTGGATTTACGTCCTTGATATCCTTTATATTGGTAAAAGATGGATCTTTTGAGGCTACGCCAATAATCTTGTCATCCCTGTCTCCTCCATCAATCATATGCATCACGCCCACGGGCCTTACCTTCACAATTGTGCCTGGATATAATGGAAAACTTGTGAGTACGATAACATCTATGGGGTCACCATCATCATAATATGTTCGCGGAACGAAGCCATAATCTGCAGGATACATAACTGATGAATGAAGAACCCTGTCTAACATTATTCCAGGACCTTCTTTGTTGACCTCATACTTGTTTCTGCTTCCCTTGGGTGTTTCTATTACAGCATAGAATTCTTCCGGGGCATCATCACCAGGAGATGTTGTAATCCATAAACTGTTATTTGCCATAGTCAATGATTGCACCATTATTATTAATTCTATCATTCACAATTCAAATAGGATATTCAAATCGGTTTTGACTGGAATATGGCGAAATCTCTATGAACACTTATATACGCGGATTACCTTTTCTTCACTGTGATGGAGAACAAATACTCGCAGGTGTACAAGAAGCAGCATTATGGCCTGGTAGGAAAACACTCAGCAGTAAAGGTATGCCACTGGACAAAAAGTGAAATGACTGGAGGCGCATCCTGCTATAAGGGGACGTTTTATGGAATAAACTCACATCAATGCATTCAGATGACTCCTGCTCTCAATTCCTGCACTGAAAATTGTTCATTTTGCTGGAGATTCAATGGGTTTGACAGCATGCATATTGGGGACGAGGATGACCCGGAATTCATATTGAATGAAAGCATAAAAGCACATTTGAAATTGATTTCAGGGTTCAAGGGTAATCCGAAGGTAACCGAAGAAAAGTGGAAGGAAGCGTCAAATCCAAAGCACATTGCCATATCACTCACAGGAGAACCCACTCTTTACACAAGGCTGGGCGAATTCATAGAGCTGGCCCATAAAAGAGGTATGTCAACCTTCCTCGTGACCAATGGAACCCTTCCGATGGTTCTTGAGAAACTTCACCCATTACCCACCCAGCTCTATGTGACGACAGCTGGACCTGATAAGAAAACATTCAATGAACTCCTGAATCCAGCCATGGGAAATGCATGGGAAAATTTCCAGAAAACGCTTGAGCTCATGCCATCACTGGATACAAGGAAGGTTATAAGACACACACTTGTCAAGGATTTCAACATGCCATTTATTGATGAATATGCAAGGATGGATAGTATTGCGCAACCTGATTTCATAGAATCAAAGGGTTATGTACATGTTGGACAATCCATAGCAAGGCTATCTATAGATAACATGCCATCGCATAATGATATTATGGACTTTACCGTAAAACTTGGTGAGAAGGTTGGATATGAAGTGGTTGCGGAAAGAAGGGAGAGCAGGGTGTCATTACTTGCAAAAGATCCATCCAAGGCAAAAATAGATTTTAACAGCATTTAAACACATACTTATTTTTATTCCATAAAAGAATACACTGTAGATGTTAGATTATACTTTTACTGAGGAGCAGGAACTGTTGAGGACTACAGTTAGAGAATTCTGCAACAGGGAGATAAAGCCAAGAATTAAGGATATGATAAAAAACAGAAGGATTCCTTCTGAAATTATAAAGGGAATGGCTGAACTTGGAATTCTCGGAATGACCATACCTGAGAAATATGGAGGGCCAGGTTACGACGCGGTGACTGTAGGCATAGTTGCTGAGGAAATCGGAAGAGCAGATCCTACAGTTTCAATACCGGTATTTTTTCTTGTTGACAATGCATGGTCATATCTCATTTCAAAATATGGATCTGAAAGGTTAAAGACGGAATTTCTGCCAGATGTGGCTAAAGGCAGGAAGATAATTGGAATTGCATCAACAGAACCAAATTTTGGATCTGATGTTGCATCCATGACCACTGTGGCGAAAAAAAGTAGCAGAGGTTATGTGGTTAATGGTGAAAAAAGTTACATAAGCCTTGTGCGAGACATAAAGGAGATGGGAGGTGGGTACGTAACGGTAACAAAGACTGCTCCTGAGAAACCCGGTACCTCTGGAACTTCCCTCATATTCCTCCCGTATTCTGAAGGGCATTTTGATATAACCTATCTTGAAGAAATGGGCAGAGAAGGTTCAAGCTGGGGTGCATTCAGGATAAAAGATTATGAGGTTCCCGAGCACTACCTTATAGGAAAGGAGAACGAGGGTTTCAAGATTATCCATGAGGGATTTGAATTTGCAAGAGCCCTGATTTCAGTAATAAGTGCTGGAACTGCGCTGGAATCCATAAACAGGGGAATAGAATACATGAAGCAGAGGGTGGCCTTTGGAAAACCTCTCACCAAATTCCAGGGACTCCAGTTCCAGGTCGCGGACAATGTGGCAAAAATGGAAACTGCACTGGATATGGGATACAGGGCATTGTGGGTATATGACCAGGAACAGAAATACCATAAGTTCACAAGATTCCAGGTAAGCAAGGAAATAGCCAAGGCCAAGCTACTCTCAACAACGTGGGGCTTTGACGCAGTGAATGATGCATTGCAATGGCAGGGAGCCTTTGGGTATTCAACAGATTGTCCCGAAGAATATTCTCTAAGGGGTATCAGATCTTTCCAGCTTGCAGAAGGCTCAAGGGAAATAATGAAACAGATCATTGCGAGAGAATCTATAGGAAAAGAATATATCTGAAGAAATAAACCCTATTTTTAAAATCCTCTGACATGAGCAATTTCTTCACCGTGTTAAGTTCGTAGTGAGACTGTCATTAACTAAAGGAAAACTACTTCTTAAATTACTGATTTTTCCTGGGTATCACATTCCTTATAAGTAATTTTATCTGACTGGCGGTTATTTCCTTGAAGAATAAACTCATCATCAGATATATGAACAGACTTAACAGTATTACTGGAAACAGGATTATGAATGAATAAGGCCTTATATAAATTGCAGAAAGTAGTAGGAAAACTCCGCTTGGAAATGCTACAACTATATGAATTAGAGTTGTGGACCTTGTTCTTGTCTCGTTTATCTTCCTGAAATATTCCTTGTAGAGAAAATAAACTAGAAAATTGGCAGCTGTATAACTTATGGTGGCACCTTCAACACCGAGGGAACCCAGCCTGATTCCAAGAATACTTGTTGGA
>JAKARU010000203.1 GCA_021819225.1 Thermoplasmata archaeon | reverse complement strand
ATTCATAAGATATAAGTTTTGGCGATCTTCTCATGAATCGAGATAGATCTGCGAATGTATTACCACGGTTCGAACTTTCCATTCCTTTTCCTTCAAGGTCAAAGGCGAGGAACCTTAAAAGTTTTATTTATTAGATTTGAGGGGATCTCTGCCATCTATTGCGCTATTTTCATAATCCTGTATTTTCCGTAACCGGTTAGAACCCTTACATATCCCGGTATCTCTGCACCATCCACATCGATGAAGAGTCTGTCAGTATACTCTATTTTTTCCGGTGCTGAAATAATGATAACATTTGAAAAACCTACTTTTTCCAAGACTCTACCGGTAATCTGCCTGTTTCCATGACCAAGGAGAAAGTTCTGTCCTCCAAGAGGTGAAATGATTATTTTTATGCATTTATCTGATAAAACGAGCAGGTCATTTTCACTCGCGTCAGATTTTATCAGTTTCCGTTCTTTTACTATATCTATAGCCAGAGGGTCTGATTCTATTCCCATTCTGCGCATAATATTTTTACATGTTCCTCCGGTTCCAATTATGTAGGTGCAGTCATCCTCGAGATAATCTAATATGTAGTCTATAATTTCAGAAGGATCAGAGGCAAGATATTCAGTCTTGCCTGACGGCACAACCCATTCACTTGATGGTTTCAGCAGGGTTCCATAATGCTTGATTTTCCTCTCCTCGTCTAAATCCAAAATTTCCGCAGGTTCGACCTGGCTCAGATTACCGGCGAATTCTTCTACCACTGCTGCTGCTCTTTGCGGAGTTATCGCGAAAATACCACTGTACATCTTCAGCCCCGAAGGAACCCCAAGAACTGGAATCTTTCTGTCTATGTTTTCAAGTATGTCCCTGGCGGTGCCATCACCTCCGACAAACACCAGTAAATCAACCTTCAGTCTGCTAATGAGTTTTATGAATTTTACTGTATCATCGATTGTTGTATTTTCCATGGCAACCTCAACCTCCAAAACAGGCTTCAGGTTATTCTGTTCCAGTGACCTCGATCCCATTATTCCGGTTGGGGATACTATCTGCAGTTTTGATGGATCAAGTTGTTTCAGGAAGGCGTTTCCAGCTTCTACTGCTACCGGTGATTTCTGCTTTGCAATATACTCAGACTTCGAATCCTTCTGATTGAGAAAGAAGCCAGATCCTGCCGCTGGATTAATGAAGAATGCCATTTTCATTGATATTACCTATGTTAATGTTACAATGGCCACTGCGCCATCAAAGTTGTGAACCATTGCGACTATTTCCCAGTCCTTGACCTTCTCATAGGAAAGCAGTGAAATATATATTGGAACCCCGGAATTTGCACTGAATGACCTTGAAAGTATTTCAGCCGATCCGGTGTATGCAAGCGTTAGGTTTTCCAGCTTTATTGTGTAATTGAAGGTATTGGGTGCTATTGAATAAAGTGTGATATTCTCCTCTCCTATTGAACTGTAAAGAAATGTGACGTTTACGGGTGTACCGGGTTTTCCATTCCTAATAAGAGGATTTGAGTTGGAGAAAGAGAGATCTGTGCTTGAATTTATTTCCATGATCATGAAAGTGCATTTAATTACTGAAGTACCAGAATAAGCTGATATTGAGTAATTATGTATGCCAGTAGTGTTTATTGAATATGTGCTAAGTGCAAGCAGAAAGCTGGATGTTTTTCCTGGATAGATGGATGGCGAATTTGAAAAAACCGTAAACGGTATTGCAGGATTGATATTGAAAGCCGGAACGATTATAGAACTTGAACTATCCGTGAGGGATATGTTTAAAGTTAAATTCTCACGGCTGCCATTTGTTAAAAGGTAGGTGTTCTGGTTCATATGCATATCAAAATTCGTCGGAACTATGTGGACAGGTATTGGAGCCATTCCCGCAACTACGAAGAAGACCGAGAGCACTATTGCCAGCCTGCTCTTTCTGCTCAGGGATTTCAGGGCATAAAGCGGGGTTGGGCCCTGGATCCCGAGAACTATTGCAAATACGAGAATTATGAACCATGATGGGTAAATAAACGATAACCCTGCAATTACAATTATGGAAACATAACTTGCAATTTTCGAATAATCAGGTTCAAGAGATGAAAAGATCAGGCCCCCATCTAAGTAACCAAGGGGAAATGCATTGAATGCGTTTATTACTATCCCCACCCAGCCTGCGTATGATAATAAGTTAAGTGCAACAGTCTCCGGGGTGAACCTGAAAAATATCAGCGAAAATATTATTGGAAGGCTAAGCTTTGTCACGGGCGAGTTTACAGGTATCAATAAATGTGATGAGCTGGGTATAAGAAATAGACCGATGATTAGGAAGAGTGTTGAAAATGAAAAGCCTAAGATCAAAGGGTACAGTCCAGATTTCAACATTGACCTTTTTGAAAGGAACGGCTGAGACTGACTTATGATTGATCCCATTGTCCCAAGGCCAATAGGATCCGGTATCAGAATCGGAAGTGAGTAATGCATCCCTTCTGTCTTGAAGGCAATGTACCTGCCAACCTCCCTGAATAGGATTATGCTGAAAATGGGCGAAACGAAGAAGACGAAGACATAGCTTATATTATAGACAACAGAAGTTTCCCCTGTAAAAGAGACTTGATAAGAATAACCCGCATAAAATACTGTAATAATCGATAATAAGAATAGAACAAGCTTAATTCTTTTTGAGAATAATGACTTCTTCGATCCATATGACTTCCTGCTCACATAAATACGGTATGAATATTCATTACCCGTAAAAGCTGTAAATCCAAGTTTTTCTATTTTAGTTAAAAATTTTCTAAATGTTTCCAGGTCTGCTTTTTCGCGGTCTTTTAGAATGAGCACTGCAGAATCATCCGAGATATCCTCGGTGCTTATAGCAAAATAACTAGATGCGATAGAAATAACTTGTTCGATATCGTTATTTTGCTTCATTCACTCTTTGCTTCTATTCGTAATCATGCTTATTAACTTTGCAGTATCGAGATTGCTGCTGAATTCCACCATGAATTTATTTCCATTAAGTATCCTGATATATTTCCCTTCAAACTTCCTCATGAACTGAATTGCGTCAAAAGATGGGCTGATAAAGAGTTTTTTACTCTCATTCTGATCTGAATTCGTAATCAGGTAGGCGTATTTCTTTTCAGATGATGCAATTTTTGAAATCAATTTCAATTCCTCTTCCTTCAGCGAAGCATCAATATGTCTTAACGGAAATGAACCATCTTCAATTTTTCTTGAACTTTTAATAATATCATTCACCCTTGCCTTGAGGAGCGTTTCGAGCTGTTTTAGAT
>JAKARU010000202.1 GCA_021819225.1 Thermoplasmata archaeon | reverse complement strand
AATCCCGGATAAAAGCAAGAATCCTCCAAAAATAGCCATTGGTATGCTGTGCCTCCTTCTCACTTCAGGCTTCTCTTCTTCGCTTTCAAGTTTTCTCCTGAGAAGTGGAAGTATTGCCACTCCTGCCTCTATGGAACGAACAGAGTCTTCCAGGAACATGCTTATCTGCTTTTCATATAATTCTTTCAATAATCCTTCTTCCATGAACAGTTTTCTCAAGACCTTCACAAACTTGAAATCAGGATCGAGGGAGAGGCAAATTCCTTCCAGCAGTGAACTCATTCTCATGTAGAGGACAAGGGATGTTGGAAGCCTGAATGGAAATTCGAAGACGACATCGTTTGCAACTTCCAGTAATTCCCTTATCTCGCTATCCTCAGCCCTCTTTCCGGACATGCCAGCCATCCCAAGTTCAACACTTCTCTTTATGATCCCCCTGTTTGCGGCAGGAGAGAGGGCTTTAACACCGATAAGAGAATCTACTATCTGATCTATGTCGCCCCTGGTAAGGCCATCGTAGAGTGACAGGAGATAATACCTGGTATTATCATCAAGGTCCCCTACCATCCCGAAATCATAAAGAATGATTTCACCGGAATCAGTTACCGAAAGGTTTCCTGGATGAGGATCTGCATGAAAAATATCATCCCTGAGGAGCATCCTTATGAAGGAAATATCAAGGTCATAGGCAAGTTTCACAGTATCAATATTTTTTTCCTTTAGCTTTTTTATATCGGTTATCTTCGTTCCAGAAATATAATCCATTACGAGCACCTGTTTCGATGATATTTCATCGTAAACCCTGGGCACTATGATCCTTTCCCTTCCTGCTATATTCTTTGCAATTCTCTTTGAATTGGATGCCTCCTTTTCATAGTTCATCTCGTCAATTATCCTCTTACGGAAATCTCTGAGAACATTGTTGATACTCATATACAGGAAGTTCTCGATTCTTCCTTTTGCAAGCTTCAGTATCCTGTCAAGGATGACAATATCCCTCTTTATGATGAACTCTGCATCTGGTCTGTTCACCTTTACAGCCACATCCCTGCCCATGTACGTTGCCCTATATACCTGTCCAAGTGATGCTCCGGAGATCGCTTCCTCATCAAATTTATCGAACACTTCATCAAGTTTTCCTAGATTCTTTTCCAGGGTTGGTCTGACATCTTCAAATGGTGATGGTGGAACACTATCCTGCAACTTCTCAAAGGAAGATATATATTCCTTGGGGAGCAGGTCCGGTCTTGCAGAAAGTATCTGCCCAAGTTTTATGAAAGCAGGACCAAGTTCTATGAAAAGCTGAACTGCTTTCTTACCATTCCTTTCCCTGCGGTAGTCCCAGTCCTTTCCACTCTCACTTTTAGCGCTTTTCCTGTCTTTCTGGAATCGTCTGAATGTGGGATAAAGAAGAAAGAATATCCGTATCTCCCTCCTGAGTAGTCCTTTCAGAATATCCCTGTCTTCTTCCATGAAAATGGTAATTTCAGATTGTATTTAACATATACTGGAATGTTTTAACTTTTATGGAACGAAAATGGGAATACAGGTATTGACCAAGTTTTTGTGGATCATAAAATGTAAGTGAGGATTACCAGTCATCCTTGTTTATTATATCTTCGTAGAGTTCCGTCATCCTGTTCTTCCTTTTCATTTCACTCTCTGCAATGTTCTTCAAGAGCTTCTTAAGGTTTTCATCATCATACTCTCCACTCAGAAGATCAGCTATTTTGTATATTTCATCGGATTTTGAAATTGACCATGCCAGAATACTCTTTGGATCATCCTTCTCTGGCTCTGGATCGGTTGATATGATATGATCCAGGGATCCATAGTCCTGCTCTTTCCCGCTTCTTCTTGAATACATTACCTGCTCTAATGCTTCGGCATTCTCCAGTATCTCTATGTCCCTGTTCTCCAGTTCTATCAATTCATCCAGAATCTGGATTGTGTTGTGGAGTTTGCTGACTTCTCTTATTGCTTCGTATTTACTTATTACGTTCCTCTTCACAGAAATAAGTTTCGAGACTATCTTCTCCATCACTTCATCTGGTGGCTTACCCGAAACAGTGTCTCTATTTTCCACCATGATCAACAATCTATTACACAGTATTTAAATATATCCCATGATCAATATTGCTTATATTTATGCAGTCCAGATTCCATTGTTTATATACCAGGAGTATTCAGGAAGTCACTTACTTTAGAAAAGTAAATCACGTGTAATACATATGGAATAAACATGAAAGTTTCACCTTCAGTCATATCATGCAGACTGGAACTTCTCAGGGATCAGATTGAAATAAGCGTAGATTCTGGTGCAGATCAGTTTCATCTGGATATAATGGATGGCCATTTTGTTCCAAATCTCACAATGGGAGGGGACTTGATTTCCGCCATAAGGAGGTGCACTGATCTTCCTCTCGAGGCACATATGATGGTGACTAATCCTGATAAGTACTGGAAGGTTTTCTCTAAAGCCGGTGCTGACATACTTATGTTTCATTACGAGTCGCCTGTCAACCTGAAAAAGTGTTTCAGGGAAGTGAAAGAGGCGGGAAAAAGCTATGGGATAGTAATCAATCCAGACACACCTTTCTCTGCTGTCAGTGACCTTTTGAGTGAAGCAGAAATACTTCTTATAATGACTGTTTATCCTGGATTTTCAGGACAGGGTTTCATAAATGGAATGACACAAAAGATTAGGGAAGCTAGGGAATATATCGACGAAAACTCCCTTGATACCCAGATTGAAATAGACGGTGGCATCAATAATAATACAGGCCAGATTGCAGTTGATTCTGGAGCAGACATACTTGTTTCCGCTTCATATATTTATGGTGGAGATATCAGGAAGAATATTTCCAATCTTAAAAATCTTGCAAGATCTAAAACCTGATCAATACCCTTCCGTCTCTTGGTTTCCCAAAATAAACCAGTGCATCTTTAAGTTCATCGTGCTTAAAGATTCGATCTATTTTAACCTTCAGTTTTCTCTCTGAAGCCAGGTCAATCAGTTCCCTCATGTCTTTCCTGCTTCCACCTGTTGATCCCATAATACTCAATTCATTTGTATATATCCTGCCTATGTCTATTGTGGTCTCCCGACCGTTCAGCACTCCAAATGTTATGAGCTTTCCCCTCTTCTGAACATGGGCAAGAGACTTTGAGAACAGCTCGCCACCCAGTGGATTGATCACTACATCTGCTTTGAAATTCTCTGGAATTTTTTCAGCCTGAAATGTTTCTGTGGCCCCGTATTCATCAAGATAACCCTTTGTGGATACTGC
>JAKARU010000201.1 GCA_021819225.1 Thermoplasmata archaeon | reverse complement strand
TCCGATCTGAGTATCATTGGGGATGTGTGGTATATAAGAAAAAAGGCATATGTGTATACATGTCTGATGGAGTAGCCTACTCTTTTCAACCTATCCGTTTTGTTTAATAACTGTGAATATGTCTAGATAGTGTACACCACTTCCTACAAGTGGGGCAATACCAATTCTCCGTTTCTTCCAACTGGCATAAAGGAGTATTACAGAACATGCACTTAATCCTACGTTCTTTCATTTAACCGTCTCTGTTTTTTGTAAAATTATGGCTTTGTAATACGGATTGCCTGTTTTCCTGCTGATTATTTTGTCAAGCACAAAATACATGTCTGGTTTCAGATAGCCTAAATCATACTGTGAATCGATTACAGGTGAGCCATAGAATGACACAACCTGAAGGTCTGAAGTTCTCTTGGCATAAAAGATATAGAGTTCAGCCTCTTGTCCTTCTCTTGCAATCTTTGTCTTCTCAACTGAAATAAATTGTAGTTCCTCGTCTATCAATGCGTCTTTTTCCACTTGTAGCATACCTTCGGCATGCTTATTCTCTATGTTTTCCTGTTCAGCCATTTCAATCATAATTATATTTAGATAGATATTTATATCTTTCATCTAAAAGGTTGTGTTTAGATAATGACATAGCAATATGACTTAGAACATAGAGAAAGAGAAAATGCACATGTTAAGGTATAGTAATACTACTACGTCTAGACATATTGAATTGACTGATTTTATCTCCCAATAAAAGTTTTTTTTGGGTTTTGAAGTTTCTAATTTAGATACAGAAACATCTATTTCCGTTACTTATTCAAAAACATTTCTTTAATGATTATATGAAAATTATTTCTTTAGAATCAACTCAAGAATAATATGTTGGAAAAGATTGCCGCCATTGCCTAAATATTTATAGCATTATATTGGTTTAGAATATGATAGAATTGAAGTATTATACCAGAAAATTGTAGAATCAATATCTCCAAATCTATATAAATTACTGAAATCTTTCTACGAATGAATCTGAATATTTCTCTTAAGGTTTGTTGTGATACCTTTTAACCAGATTTTCATCGTCACTCTCAATATATTATACTTTATCAGAGGATCAGGCAATGTAGGGGCCTATTTCATACCCTGTGATACAGTATTTTTAAAGAATTTTCCCATCTCAGAACGCAATATTAATTCCTTTATTCGTTTCCAAAATTTTTTCTCTAGCATTTTCTCCTTCCTATTACCGAGTTCTGGTATTATAATTGTAACGTTGTAACCGGGGACATTTTCTATTCTATTTCCTTTAAGAAGTATCCATTTGGTTATTTCCTGATCAAAGATGACATCCGCTAAAACGGAAGCAATAAGGGGGATTTTATTGAAGTTCAAAACAGTGACTAAATTGTAATTTATAGAGTTGTCGAAGGATTTACTTCTTTGATACTCTATATTCTCCTTCAAACCTTCAACCCCATTTATCATAAGGTCTTAACTGAAGTCATTACATTAACTTTTTCTTGTGGAAGTATTCTGTGATGAATATAAAATTTGAATTTTTAAATTTTTATACTTCCATGGAAGGGAAACTGTTAATGGTTTATCCGTTTTGAGTAGGAACTTTGATGTATTTTTAGATATACTGTTCTATGTGTTATTGATTAATAATTTCCAAATTAATATCATCATTTTTTAAGTTCTTTTGACCCCCTGTATCTTATTTCCCTTATCACCTCCGGTATATTGATCTCCATTGGACATACAACCTTGCATCCACCTGAATGGACACAGTAACTTGCAGGCCATGGATCCTTGTTTGTAATATAATTCCACATGACCCCAGTTGGACCATTATAGGGTGATGATCTTGAAACCCAGTCGGTTCCCATTACCCTGTATGTTGGACAGGAGAAATAACACCTGCCACATTTTATACACAGTAAACCTTCCTTCAGTGCAGGATCCTTGCTTGCATCCGTTCTTCCGTCATCAATTAATATGAGCTGAAAATTCTTTGGTCCAGTGGCAGGTGAGACACGATGTGATTCAATATCTGCTGTTGAACTTGGTCCCGTTGTAACATTAATATATGTTGGTGGGAATATACCGGCATATGCAGCCTGAATTATTGCCTCATCCATGGCATCTCTCATTGTTGGAACTATCTTATCAATACCTGTTATAGCAATGTGCGTTTGCGGCATGACAGTATCCATCCTGATGTTACCCTCATTTTCAACCAGAACCACAGATCCACTATCGGCTGCAACAGCATTGGCTCCAGTTATTCCTATGTCCGCCTTAAGATATTTCGACATAAGAAATTTTCTAACACCGGCAACAACCGCTTCAATACTTGAGTTTTTATTTATTGTTCCGTCATACTTATTAACTGCATCCGAAGCCTGCTGAAGAGTCATCCCAATTGCAGGTTCAACTATATGTGCTGGCCAGCTTTTTGATATCTGAATTAGAAATTCACCAAGATCTGTTTCCCAGACCTCGTTCTTTAGGCTTTCCAGGTATTCTCTAAGACCTATCTCATATGCAACATTTGTCTTGGAAAACACTATTGTCTTGTTCTGCCCAGTCAACTCTCCAAGGATCTTACGTGCCTCCTCCTTGTCTCTTGCCATATGAACCTGCCCATGCACACTTTCAACACTTTTTACAGTCATTTTTATGTAACTGTCCAGATCATCCAGTACCTTCAGCTTCTGCTCCCTGAGATGCTTCGTGATTTCATCTATATATGGATACTGTTTCAGGACTCTCTCAACTTCAGCATTATTTCCCTTGGCTATTGGTCCTATTGTCTGTTCCCAGCTCATGCTATCACCTCTGCTATATCCTTTACATTTGCAAACTCAGAGAGATTGGCATAACATAGTGGGCATGCTACAAGTATGTTTTCACTGACTTTTTTCAGATCTTCGGCTCTTGCCCGTGCCATCTCATTACTGAGATGATCATTCAGCGGACCCATTGGCGCTCCACAGCATAAACCGCTCCCCTTTCCTGTCACAACGGGATCTTCTTTCAATTCCACACCAGAATCTTTCAGTAAAACCCTCATACTATCATACATGTCAAGAAAACGCGAATAAAGACAAGAATCATGGAGAACAAATGATCCTTTCCCATTTCCACTCCTTATAATTTTTAGATATGATGTGAATGGTATGTCAAAACCTATGTATCTTTTAAGGTTATTCAGTGTGTTAGTAGTATGTGGATCCACAGTTATTATGGATTCTACACCCTTTTGCTTTAAAAATGATTCCAGCTTCAACCCGTATTCCTTAAATTCATCGAT
>JAKARU010000010.1 GCA_021819225.1 Thermoplasmata archaeon | reverse complement strand
CACTGAAATAGATCCCATAGCCTAATCCGGCCATGGTACCGAAGATCAGGAAGTTGGTAAATGTTGGAAACATTGGAATCAGCGCCATGCCTATTCCAGATATTATTGATGCGAAAACAAGGATTTTAAGTCTTCCAACCCTATCCGAAAGAACGCCAAATACAGCCGTTCCCATGGCGGAGAAAAGCAGTACAAATATTCCTGAGATTGTAACGAGATAGGTTGCGTTTGAGGAAGAAAGAACATCCTCAAAGTAGTAAAGTTCAAAGAAGCTGAGTCCACTTATACCCAGGAAAAACATGAAAGATGCTATAACAAGTATGGCAAATTTTCTATCAACGCTTACAGAATATAACATTCTTTGCCCCCGTTTCCTGGTTCCATGCTTTACAAATATGTGGTGGATATCATCATCTTTTATTGTGAATGAAGTCACGATTGCTGTTAGAAAGAGTATAATTGCCATAATTACAAAACTGAGATCGTATAAGTGTATGGTAATCAGGTATCCGGAAAGACCAAGACCAAGTGCATTTCCAAGCAGTGTGAAGACTCCGTTTATACCAGTTGCAAAGCCTCTCTGCTCCTGCTTAATAAGGTCCCTGAACAGTGGCTGATAGGCACCAGAGGAGACATTTGTTCCGGTCTGAATCAGTATATATCCAAGCAGACTCCCTAAAAACACGTTCTGAAGAAGCAGATCGAGAAGTATGGAGATGGAGGCAAAGAGGGTTCCGAAAATGATATACGGGCCTCTTTTTCCCCAGAGGAAATTGTACCTGTCACTGATTGTCCCGGAGAAAATACTTACGATAACACCGATGCCTATCCCAATCCCTGCAATTATGCCAAGGAGGAATGAATTAGAATTTGAGTTGATCTGAATTTGTATGGGAATAATAAGAGACTCGTAGGAAATCCAAACGTAGTTGGTTCCAAGATGCACCATATTCATCATCGTTATGAATGATTTTGATTTTTTTGTGTAAATCATCTGAGCCTCTTTTATGTATCGTTCCTGCGTCTTCTTAACTTCATCACTTTGTGTATCTTCAACATCCTCATTTCTGGATTCAAAAGATAAGTTTCCTGGTAAGCATTAGAGAATTGGCTGATTTTGCCACTATTTTTTGAAATTGATATCTTCGGGAAACATTCGGATTGCCCCTTCAAATTAAATGGAAATGAATGGATAGTTCTCGTTCTTATTTGGAAAGGTAAATTGATCATATGATTGATTCTATCTCCCGTCACTTTACTATCCATATGGATTGAGAATATTAATTCCTATAAAATCCTGTAAGCTCATTTAATAGGATAGGTACTTCCTGTTTGACCTAAAATTCTGGACTTTATTTCATGAATCTCGATTTAATACGCTGATAGCAGTTCATCCATGAGGATAAAAAACTGACAGAAGATAATTACCATGAACCACCACAATATGAAGGTTTTATGGGTTTCCGGTAGTATCGTCTAAGTTGACTACTAACGAGAATATGACATTAGGCAAATAATAAATATGATTAAAAGATTTGTTTTGTGGTAAAAGTAATTGGCTCTATTGATAATGCCTTGATCTGGAATACAACATATCATCTTGTTTTTTCTGACTCAGAATTACTCAAGTTCAAGGTGATGGAGGGTGCTGAACGGTTTCTTGACATTTATGATACACAGATGTCAAATAGCAGCAGAATGATCCCGGTTGAGGGTGAAATAAGCAACTACAGGGTAACAAGGGAGGAGGTTAAGAATATTCTCAAGGAAAATGAGATGCGTGGATCTGACATAGAAAAAAACCTTGATAAAATTCTTGATGATAGCCCTGGTTACCTTGAGAGGATTCCATATACATCGATCCGGGCAGCAGAATTGAGTAACGGGAATTCGTTAAGCCTTCCGCACCTTGAACTGAAGATTGAGGGCGGCCATATGAAGTTTCACCTGAATCACAGTAACTACCAGGGACATGGGAAATTGCCAGAAGAAATATTCTCTAATTATGAGAATACCCTGAAACAGGCTCTGGGTGATAAACTCAAGGTAAAAGGGGAATAATTCTCAAACAAATCCAGACCAGGTTTATTGAAGGAAATGAACCGGGAAAGTGGGGATGAACCTGTTAGACAGTGGTGTTGACAGATTCACCATAAATTTCAGAACAAATATCCAACGGCAAAAAGGTGAATGCGTACGCGCATGGTGTACTTTGATAAGCCGCCGACGGGGTTCGATCCCGCGACCTCGTGCTTACCAAGCACGCGCTCTACCAGGCTGAGCTACGACGGCACTTAGAGCAGGAATGTATTAACATTAATAAATCTTACAAAGTGTGTTAGTGCTTTGGATTTTATATGGCATTGCTATATAACCTGATACCATTCCTGAGGTTGGATTTTACAAATCCCTGATTTTCCATATACCTCAGGTGAGCAATGGCCTCACCAACGGCGAAATTCTGTTCCATTATATTCATGCTTTCCATGGTCCTACCCTTGCTCCATTTCATCAATTTAGCGACGTTATATGCAGAAAGTTGATCTGGACCTATAATCTCAGAAATCTCATTTATGCGATTTTCATGGTGCTTGATGATTGCCTCAATTCTTTCCTCTATACCTGTAAAGGGCGATCCATGACCTGGGAATGCTGTATTTTTTTGCAATTCTTTTGTCATTCTCAAACTTTCCAGATACTCGCCAAGCATGTCCTCGCTGCTGTCATAATAGCTTATATTTGGAGTTATCTTCTCCAGTATGTGATCTCCTGTGAAAATTATGTCAGAATTCTTTGGAAGAAAGCAGGTAGATCCAGGGCTGTGCCCTGGAACGTGGAAAAAGTCCAGGTCATTTAGCGAGTTTGGCATTTTGCTAAAATTCTCAAGGTCTACATGTTCGTAGTTTTTCAACTCAGTGGCAAGAGGGTGGTTGTCCCCCATAGTTTCTGTCGTTTCCGTCGGAACACCCATCTCGCTCAGGAAAATCTTTGATGATCTCATAAAACCGGGAATATCATTCTGTATCGATATTACCTTCTCCCTGTCACGTTCATCTATGAATACTGGAATTCCATATTTATCCTGGATTGATTTCGATCCCCCAATATGGTCTATGTGCATATGGGTTAATATGACTGCATCAATTTCACTAAAATCCACACCATTCTGTTCCAGGAAAGTAAGTGCAGAGTTATCCATTCCACTATCAACAAGATAGGAATGCCTGCCAGTCTTCAGGACATATACAGATGCAAACCTAAGTGCCCTGATTCTAATTGGAACATAGTAAACATCTACATTCATTCATGTGTATGTCTTCATTCATAATGCTGTTTTTCATCTGGTAATTTTTTCAAATATCAAACGCCTAATGAAGTCTCATCCAGAAGAGCATCTTCATTTTCCCGTAAGGATGCAGAAGAATTACCCGGAACTCATAATTGACATCTGAGAATTCACCTCCTCAATGTGTGGCGTTTCCATTTTCAGGTTCATTACGGATTCACGACGCGTACTGTCATGGAAATTCCATAGGCTTCAGGGAAATGAAATTCTTCATTATGTAATACGAGGGTACAGTTATTAGGCATGCAATGACCCCTGAATACATTAGCAATGTGGTTACAGGTATATATGGGCTCAATACTGTGAAAACTGTTGCCATAAATGGTGCGGAAGCCGTAAATACAAGAAATACAACTGCATCAACCCTTCCGATAATTTCTCCTGGAATTATCTTCAAAATTATGGTGAACGCAGGGACCTCTATGAATGAGGTGAATATTCCTATCAGAAACATGGATGGTACGTCTATATAGAGGCTCCTGCTCACGGAGATTGTAAGGAGCAAAATTCCCATGCTTAAGACCCCGAGGAAGATTATTGATGCATTTTCGAGTTTCCTCTCAATTTCCGCCGCAATTATTCCTCCCATAAGGGTGCCCAGCGGAATTCCAAGTTCAAAAAGTGTAAATGAATTCGATCCTTTATGTAATACAATATGGATTATCGTTGGTCCGAATATCATAAGAGATACAAACAATCCATTGAGCAGAAGGGCAAGAATAAGAACAGGAACGAGCATTTTCAACGCCTTCTCGACTTCTCCCTTGACGACATGTTTTTCCTCTGACTTATCAATCCTGAATGGTCTCCCTGAGATCAGCCCAACAAGTGATAGTGCAAGAAGTATGTAGATCAGATAATTTCTTGCTGAAGCGAGTATAATTCCTGCACCGATAATACCTAAAACGTTTGAAAGGCTTGATCCTATCTGATTCAGGGCAGAAACTTTCGTATCTTCAGTTTCATCAACGATTTCTCTGCTTGATTTTATGAATGCGTCGAAAAGTATTGCAGTAAGTATGGATGAGAATATATCGACAACATATATGGTTGAAAGTGAATCACTTAAGAGAAGTAGAGAATAAGTAAATAGCAGTATAATTGTTGCAATAAAACCAACGTAGGAACTGTTGTACCTGTCAAGAATCACTCCTTCAGGTAATGTTATTATCACATACCCCAGTAAAGACAGGGTTGGAACCAGGGTAGACAATAAGACGGAGTTGTAATTAACAACGATAACCCACATGAAATACATATTGAAGACGAAACTTGACGTTCTGCAAAGAGTTGTGCCGAACCATATCAGGTACATCTTCCTCTCGGACATATATCTCAAATTTCTCAATGAAATGTCCGTGGTTTTAGGATGCCTGGTTGTCCTGATCATCAGGCTCCAACTCCCTGATGCAAATGTGCAGGAAAACCGTGGGGAAACAAATCTCCTGCAATTAAAAAATTCCAGATCATATGATCCACACCAACGTCATTTATGAACAAACTTCGAATAGAGCTTGAATTCAATGATGTAGAAAACATAAAATATGAAGTCACTCTCATTCTTTTATTGAAAATTCCAGAAATTAATCCGGAATTTAAAAAAGGTATGTGCATGGCCAATTGATTGACTGATGAGCAAATGTGCGTCTCTAACTCCATTTAAATCAATATGAGTTGTAAAATAATAAATTTTAAGATTCGTTCAAATCATTTGTTTCTCACTATAGGGTTTGAATATTCATTTACTGAATAGAATCACTCGTCGAAACAAAAAACACAGATTGATTTTGCATCATTCCAAGTGCCTTTTAAATTTTCTGTTGTGAATATTCTGATATCAAGCATGGAAGTGAGATGGTTGTAAACTTTGGAGAGGTGTATCATATCAGCAAAATTCTGTAAAATCCCATGATCCCGGCTTCCGGATTCGAACCAGAGACCTGCGGATTACGGCGGTAATTAGCAATTCAGCCGTATTTCCCTCTACAGTCCGCCGCTCTACCAGCTGAGCTAAGCCGGGGATATATGTGTATTGATAAACTCATAAAAATATTTTGCATGTATGCAACCCAATTCTATTATTAGGCATGATTCAATATTTTATTCATGGGTGGAAGAATTAACATAAACAATATACAGAAAAACGGCTACGTCATGATAAGGCATCATGGTCTCGTCTCCAACAATAGAACGGCCGGATTAATTGCGGTAAATGGAGACATTGATTGGCTTTGCCTTCCCGAATTTTCCTCTGATCCTGTCTTCGATTCAATTCTCGATTCAAATAAGGGTGGATTCCTCAGATTTTCAATCCTGAACTTCAACGAGATTGAGGCTGAGCAATTCTATGATGGGGATACAATGATACTGATAACTGAATTCTACAGCAATAACCGGAAGATAATCAAAATTACCGACTTCATGCCAGCAACTGAATTTACCAGCATCAACTTTCCTGAACTTCACAGAATAATAGAGGCGTTCGAGGATTGTGATATTTCGATTAAATTCAGGCCAACTCTGGATTACACTCTCTCCCCGCTCAAGAGAACGGTTGGCCAGAACAAGATAGTATTCTCCAAGAACGACCTGAAAGTTGGTCTCTTCACATCTGTTGATGTAATGGAGCAGAATGACTGCTATAGATCTCATCTGAGCAAGGGAACCAGGTCATATTTCATAGTATCCTATGGAATGAGAGAGGAGGACAATTATACAAATTATAAGACAGAACAGAGGCTGATGGAAACGAGAGAGTTCTGGCTCAACTTCATTTCTTACAGCAGCTATAATGGTTTGATGAGAGACATAGCCATTAGATCCGCTCTGACCCTGAGAGCACTGTTTCATGATCCATCAGGAATGATGGTTGCAGCTCCGACAAGCAGCCTTCCGGAATGCGTTGGAGGAGAAAGGAACTGGGACTACAGGTATTCATGGGTAAGGGATACATCATACGTCATCCAGGCTCTGGCAATGATAGGCCTGAGGCGTGTTTCAACCAAATACCTTTATGACATGATGGAGATAATTGAGAACGATGGCGAAGAAATAAGGGTACTGTATGGGGTCAGTAGGGATACAAAATTCAGGGAGATTGAAATAGATTATGAAGGATATCTTGGTTCCAGACCAGTTAGGCTGGGAAACCTTGCCTCCAGCCAATTTCAGCTGGACGTATACGGTTCATTCATCAATGCAATTTACAACCTATCTGTGATAGGCGGAATTGTTAATTCCTATATGTGGGATTTTATAATCTATCTTCTTGAAAGAATAAATCACATATGGAAAATTCCTGATTCAAGCATCTGGGAATTCCGGACACAGCCAAGGCATTACACATACTCAAAGGTTATGTGCTGGCTTGGGTTTGACAGGGCTATAAAGCTGGGCAAATCATTGAACTATGAAGGAGATTATGATAACTGGCAGAAGACTGCAGACGTGATCAAGGAGGATATAATGAAGAACGGGGTTGACCAGGAAACAGGTTCATTCACACAGTACTACGGCTCAAAGGACGTTGACAGTTCATTGCTCAGGATACCCTTGACTGGTTTTGTCGGTGTGGATGATCCCGTCTTTGTCAGGACATTTGACAGGATCAAGAAGGAGCTGATGAGCGGCGATATACTTTTCAGGAGGTATAATAGTGATGATGGCCTTAAATGCCGTGATAATGCATTTCTCCTAATGTCGTTCTGGTACATTGAGGATCTGATCCTGATGGGTAAAATTCAGGATGCAGAATCCCTGCTGAATAAAATAATAGAGAAAGGAAACCATCTTCACCTCTTCAGCGAAGAAATAGATACTGAAACTGGGGAACTAATCGGTAATTTTCCACAGGCAATCACACATCTTGGAATTATAAGGTGCATATACCGCCTCAATGAGGCACAAAACAGGATAAAAAATAAGGTTAGTGAGTAATCGCAAAATTACTCTTGTAATGGTTCAATTCATTGATGTTCTCCTTTATCTCTTCTATTTTCTCTGTCTGTTCCTGGATGATCTCTTCTATTATCTCATCGAAGTCCTTTGAAAGCCTGTATCCGTGAACGGGTCTCCCCTTCCCCTCTTTCTTCATGTTTCTTTTGTTTATCCAGCCTTTCTTCCTGAGCCACTGCATTGCAATGGAAACCTCGGGCTGCCTGAGGCCTGTTTCCCTCTCTATCTCTACGCTTGTGACTTCCTCCTTACCCCTTGTATAAACAAGTGTATACGAAACACTTCGGGGTATGCTCGATGTCACAAGAATCTTTGCCAGCTTTTCTTCTTCTTCATTCATTGTCATTTCGATCGATTCATAATATAATTTAAACATATATATTCTTCTAAAAATATGTTTGATATTATTAATAATTTTTCATTTGCTTTTTGAAAGAGCCTCAAGTTTACTTATAATGGTGTAAAGGGCAGCCCTTCCGTGTGAAGGTACGTTGGGATCGTTGGATATTTCATCCAGCATAGATATTGCAGTGGCACACCTTATGTCAAGGCTAGTTTTCTGCTCTTCCATCTTTGTTCTGGCGTCTTGCGCGTTCTTTCTTATATTTTTTGGAACCGATGTGTCCTGCGACATATCGTCCAAAAGATAGAGCACCTCATTATACAGTTTTGAATCCATACCTCTCACTCCACAAAGACCCTGCTGTTTTCCTTCTTAATGCCCACAACCATCATGGTCTTGGAATCCTTGACTCCCTGTACCTTGCTAAGTCTGTTCAGGATATATTTCTGGAACTCGCCGTAATCTGGAAATCTCACCTTAATCATTATATCAAATTCTCCTGTCACCACAAATACATCCTCCACGTGGTTGTCAGAAACAATCTCAGCAGCGATAGTTTCTACCTTGCTAACGTCGACTCTTATACCGACCAGCGCTGTTACTATTTTTTTGTCATAATATTTGTCAAGTTCCACTTCCAAATGACTGCCCTGCATTAATAAAACACCTCAAAAGGTCTGGCATGATATTATATCAATGCATTTTAAGGTTTAGATTAAGTTACACTGTAATTCGGTTAATTTAAATGTAGCGAAAATATAATTTAATATATATTATTGTTCCGGGCAATACCTTCCGCTCCTGACCTATTCCCCATTTTTCCTGAAGTACACATGCTCCCTTATGCTCGCTTCTGTTCCCTCAATAGCACGTGTTGTCATATTTATAAACAGTCCATTTTCAACTATTCCTGGGATTACGGAAAGAGACCTCGCAACAGAAGCAGGGTCTTTCATCATCCCAAAATCTGCGATGGCAATTAAATTACCATTATCTGTCACGAACGAACCGCTATCTTTCAGCTGAACACTAGCACCAAGATTCCTAATATTTTCAATAGTCTGGTCTGCGAGAAACGGGAGTATTTCTATAGGCAGCTTGAATTTTCCGAGTTGGCTAACATATTTCCCGGAATCAGCTATAACTATGAATTCCTCGCTGTTATACGCAACGATCTTTTCGCGTGTTAGTGCCCCGCCACCTCCCTTAATTAGGTTTCCCTGTGTATCTATCTCGTCAGCGCCGTCAATATCCAGAAGCATTTTTCCCTTGAAGGACACAGTTACATTCAACCCGTATTCCCTTAGTAGATATTCTGTCTGGATAGACGTAGGTACAAACGTAACTTCCCTGTAATAATCCGTATTTTCACCAATAAGATCTATAAGATATTTAACTGTGGAACCAGTACCTATACCCACAATCCCACTTCTTGGAATGAAGCTCAGGGAATATTTGGCTGCACTTCTTTTCTGCTCCATTATGTCCATATGAGGATATGTTTACTTTAAATTTAAACAATGTATACAGGTTCATGGATTCTCAGCAGAAGCAGGATAAGGGATGGAATGAAAGTTACACTGTCATGGAGAGACTTGTACTGCCTCCGGACACCAATGTGTTCAACTCTCTTTATGGCGGAAGATTAATGGAATGGATTGATAATGTTGCCTCAATAGTTGCCTTCAAGCACTGCAGGCTCAGGACTGTCACCGGGAGCATAGACAGCATATTCTTCCTTGCCCCAATACACTTGGGGTATATTCTGAAGATGGAGGGAAGAATAAACTATGTTACAAAGGCTACCATGGAAATTGAGGTTGATGTAATATCACAGGAACCATTTACCGGGAGGAAGAGATTTGCCACAAAAGCATATCTAACCTACGTTGCAATAGACCAGGATGGAAGGGCAACGTCAGTTCCAGGTCTTCGTCTTGAAGATGAAGAAGCAAAAGATAGATTTTCTCAGGGCGAGATGCGAAGCAAGAGAAGGATGGAGCTTCTTAATTCTGTCAAGACGGAAGCCTCAAAGTTCGACGATCTGCAATGAAATGGTTGGCTTTTATCTCAATAGTGGCAACCATTATTAATACAAATTCATTTAGGGTCTTAATATGACTGAGCTTGAAAATAAAAAGCGAAAGGAAAGCTTACTTTCCATGGTAACGTACCATAACATTATTCTGGCAATTAGTTTCATATTCCTGTTGATAGGAATCCTGTTTTATGTATCATGGTCGATCCTTTATAATACGTGGGGAGACCCAGGTCTTTACTCCTTCTGCCTGCCTATGGCTGTGTTCGGTCTTATTGGAATTGCGTATTCAAAGGTCAATTGAATTTCCAGAATCCATGACCATGATTTTCTTCAATGCCCCTCTCGTATAGAGATACATCTCCGAGAAATGAGTGTTCTTTCCACCCATCAACGGCTGGTTATGATTATATCCGTAATCTTCAGGTTTTATGCCTATCTCTGCAAGTTGATCCCACAACTTGTTCCTGAATATGAACATATAATTTGAATTATTGAAAATGCTGTCATAAGGTTTATTGAGAAAATCTGAGATATCCTGGGTAATAAGAACAATTGACGTTGAGTAATGCCTCGATGTTCTCACCATATCCAGGATAACATCTCTCGTTTCTATATGTGACAGGAATTTGTGTGCCTCATCGATTATAATGATCTTCCTCTTGAGGTCGCATGTTAAAAATGCCTTTACCGCATTCATGTCAGATTCTTCAGGTGGTCTTTGGTCAACCGTTATTTGTATCATTTCATCGTTTCTGCCAAACCTTGCAAAATCGTTTAAAGGATCGCAAATATAAGCTTTCTCAATCGAATCGAAATGAATAAGCCTTGATAGGAGAAGATTTGCAAAATAACTCTTCCCTGATCCTGTTTCACCAAGGATCAGAATGTTGTTGGATGTTCCTTGAAATATGTCGAGAACCACTGGATGATGCCCGGAGGGTTCGAATCCAATGGGTATTCCATCATCCATGGACGACTTCGACATGAATGGAATCAGGGGTGCGACAGAAGCTTTTGAAAGAGCATACTTCATGGTCATATTTCCCGTGTAAACGAACTTTCTTATTTCTTTTCGTCTATTCACAATATAGAAATCAAGACCAAGGAATTTTGCCTTGTTGACGACATTTCTCAGGTTGTTATTTAGATCTAAGGGATTATCTCCACGCACTATAATGCCGGAATTGAAAAGTGCAAAATCCTTCCTCTCCTTTGCGTAATATTTCTTTGCAATTTTCAAACGATATTCATCGAATTGCGATACCGACTTTCCTCTGGTTTTCTTCATTCGTGATGAGGCAAGTATTGTACTCATATGCCTTCTGTATTCATTGAATTCACTTTTCTCAAGATCCCTTAT
This sequence comes from Thermoplasmata archaeon, assembly GCA_021819225.1. The sequence continues at coordinate 5,033 of JAKARU010000010.1, read as the reverse complement.
ATTAAAGCGCAGCAGGATATCAAAGTCAAGCTCGAAGAGTAAATCAGATATCTGAAACGATTTATCACCGGATGAATTTTTGAGGTATATGAGACAGAAATAACCATTGAACCTGAAATATCGATTTCTGAAATCCATTCCTCTAACTCCGGTGAGCCCAAAATCCCTGAGCCATCCACTGTAGTCATCTGGTGAAGCAGGAAGGAGTTTAATACCTCCGGTGTTGAATATCCTTATAATTCTGTCTGTATCCTTCCTCTTTATTATTATGGCATGGTGGGCTTTTCTAGGATATACATAGTTACTTTCTTCATGTCTCTCCCGCGTCCATAGAAATGGCTTGATGTCTTTATTTCCCATTTCGTTGGTGAAAGTAGAGATGAATTTTAAGTCAATCTCATTGTCCCTGAAGAGGGATATCAGGTTCTGCATTTTTGATTCATTTAGATCGATCCTGTCATCCCAGTTAAATTCAAAGTCGATGAAAAACATGTTCACTCCATCCTTAGGCAGGTCAAATTTATCTTCATTTTTAATGAATTTGGCGAAGAGAAATATCATCAGCGCCAGAGTCACGCATAAAGCTGCTAAAAAGTAGAGGGATTGCAGGGCAAGAGTCAAAGAAATCAGGATAATGACGAATACTGTTAAAAAAAATTTACTTTCACTGTCTGTACCTTGAAAAATGTTTACAGGCAATCTAAGATCTTCCTTATTCATTACTTCCCAGTTCCCCCTAGAAATCTCTCGATATTAGCTTCCGGATAAGAGGCGGATAAACTCATCTCCCTTCTTTCCATTTCGGACATTGATTTACCTGGAAGATCTCCTGCATAGGTGATCGCAGTTTCAGGTGAGAATGCCTGAACAATGTACGGGACAGACGAGAATGTTGAAGATGCGGTGCGGTATATTCCCATTGAAAACAGGGCTGGAGTGGCTACAACAAAAATCAGGATCCCTAACTGGGCAAAACTGTCGTGAGAAAGATTTATGTAAATGTAGAGGAGAGGAATGATCATCAAAGGAAATAAGGAAGTCTCTATGAAAAGGAGCCATAACTTCAACATAATTTCCCTTCCCTTCTGAAATACCAGAGAAAAGGAAAAAAACGGTAAGAAGAAATAGAAGGCTATTAGAATCCCGAGCCTCAGCATCAGAAATATTCCAAGTTCAATACCTGACACTGTGTATATAGCTGAAAAAAATATGAGTGCGTAGGAATTGCTTGCTTCCAGGTTGTTCGTCATTTGAGACACCATGTATGAGTCAGAAAAGTAATATGGAAGGTTTTTCATATAAACATTTAAGGTGCTGACCAGCAGGTAGATAATTTCCATGGAGTATCTTATGAAATAAGTGCCGAGTATGGTGAGGAGGACAGCCAGTGAAATTCTCTGAAGGAAACTGGAAATATTTGCATTCTTGTCAGTAATTATCTGGATTCCTGCAATTGCCGCAGCAATCATGGCAAGGTACGGAAAATATATACGCTCATACACATAGATGTTCATGATATTGTGGTTGAACATAGACCAAACAATGTAATCATTTCTTGAAAGGATACCCTGATTTATGTCTATTTTCCATATGAATTGGGATAACGAAAGCTCAACTGTCAGAATAATTTTTGCAATAATCGACGTAATGAATTTTTCCGAAATCATGGATTTCCAGTTATTATGAAATTAAAGAGACCGAAGATGACACCTGTCACTGCCATGACATATATTGCTGTTCCAATTGCAGCATTTCTGAGTTTCTCGTATGCGTTGTATTTTCTAGTCTCATCTGCACTAAAGAAACCTATGGCAATCGGAATCCATAATACAGCTATTATAACAGCTGATATTGAGATCAGGACATCCATGCCTCTTCCCAAAATTGCATTTAGTTCACTTATGCCACTCAGAGTCGCAAGAGGCATGTTCGTAATTTTAAGCAAATCCATAAAACCTGAATATTGCATATCCAAAGCATTTAATTTATATGCTCTTTGATCACATCACCATAAAATATATTAACCATTTATACTAAAAAACCTTTATTGGGAATGTCACCGAGAATTCAACTTATAATCAGCTATCTTCCTTAGATCTCCTACGTTACCTGAAATTTTAGCATAGGCATTGTGCGGATGGATGCTTTCCTCGCTTTCGGAACTGACCTCCAAGAATGCATTATCTGGAATGAAATCTTTGATGTTCAGTACCGTCATCGCTACAGATCTCGCTATATCTTCAACGAACATTGGATTTTTATGAGCGTGTATTACAAGGTTTCCCTCGTCAACTCTCTTCAGGACAGGAAGTATGGGTCCACCCAGAACCTTCTCCGCCGCCTCAATGAGTATCATGGCCTCAATATTTTTGTCTTCGTAAAGAACAGCCTTAATTTTCACATGATTTCTCTGGTTATGGGTTATTCCTGGAACGGAATCTAGGAAACCATCAATTTCCGGATTCTCATTTGCTATCAGAGTTTTTGCAGTTTCCATTGCGCAAGGGCATGCATTGATTCCCAGCACATCTACTTCAATTGAGCTGGATTGTGAGCCATCTCTGCTAACTATTGCCTCTGTTGACATAGGATATGAAACAAATGATGTTTTTCCACTCTGAGAAGTCTTTTTCGAATATAACTCAGTCTTAAGGCTTACTATTGCCAAGGTGGAATAGTCAAATCTTCTCAAGCTCTCCTTTGCGATTTCCTGGGCAACTTTCTCTATCGATAAAAGATGCTCTCTTTTCAAGACAACCTCGTTAATTGCCTCGACGGCCCTTGACATATCGGCGCCCTTCCTGTTTGGTGGGAGGTCAACAAAGACATCGAATTCAGCTACAAGGTGATTTTCCTCATCATCTCTCTGGATAACAATGGGCATCTTGACGTTTTTTACACCAACCCTGCTGATCGGGATTGAATATAACGATCTTTCCCCTTGAACATCCTTTAATTCTCTCATCTGTTGCACAGCTCATTCCGGTTTTTGAGTCTGCTGATATGTTTTCTGTATTGACTGCTCTATTTCGTGATATTTATCTTCAAGCGATTTTTGTTGCTTTTCTATTGTCTTTATCCTAATTTCACTGAGTTCTTTCTGCTCACTTAGTTCACTTACAAGCTTGGTCTTGTCATCAACTTTGTATAAAACTGGTCCAACACTTCTGTATATTGGTGTGTTTTCACCAACCTTCTGTAATTCCTCAAGAGTTTTTGTGAGTTCCTTTATGCGCAGTTCCATCTGGTATTTCTGGTTACTTAACTGCTCAATCTGCCCTTCAATCTGTTGAGCCTGCTTAATCTGATTCTGCAAATAATTACTAATTCCTCCTTCCATTTTCTCAAATCTCCTTGTAAACTCTATCTGCAATCTGTATCCACTTAGTAATGGACCCCAATGCAGCTCTTATTGCTCCTGTATCAAACGCTTCTATATAAATTATCAAAGCCTTATCTGAAATTTTCATAGACATTTTCGATCTTCCAGTTTCACCGTCAACATTACTTTCGATCGCTCCTGATATTTGTCTCCAGAACTCTCCATCAAATTTAATCTGTACACTGATCGAAGGCATCCTACAAACCTCAATAGTTAATGCATTCAACTCAAAAATATTTATGTCAGTGTGAACTACCCTTTAAGGGCTCGTGGCCTAGTCTGGATAAGGCACCGTCCTTCTAAGTCGGTGATCGTGGGTCCGAATCCCACCGAGCCCGCTCTCTATACGGTTTAGGTTATTTTTTTGTGCAGGGTTTTTCATTTTTTCTTTATATACTCAGGGTTCGATTTTTGGAATATATTAATGTAAAGATAAAATAATCACGGCCTCACGCTTCATGTTTATCAACAATTTCTTTTATTGATTTATTGGAAGTATGCGATAGTTCCTCTACGAGTTCGGGAATTTCATAGATTAACTTTGCAAAATATTTACGGTTAAAGGCATGCTTCTTAGGGTCAAAATGCGCACGAAACCTGTTTTCCATTTCCTTTTTTAGCGCAAGGCGTTCAACAGATAAGAGTTCAACAAACGCCCACACTGCATAGAAATCTTTTAAGTTTCTCGGCACGGACATAAATTCGACTGTGTACTTCCAGAAATTTTCCTGGACAGATTCTGGTGAAAGTATTGCGTCTTTTATTCCGAACCCCGTTATTGACGACCAGAGACCCATCAGGCTATAGAACCCTTCCCGAAAGCCAATAACATCAGGCCTAAAATCATGCATTGTTACGAGAATCTTCCTGATAGCCTTCGACGATCTGTAATTAATGTAAAATCTGTTACGGCTTTTCACTATTAGCCCTTCTTTTACAAGGCGGGGCAGGTGTTAATCGAGTTCTTTAGTGCTGATTGGTTGTTTTACCTTTGTCCTCCTGTATATGCTCTTTATCTCCTCAGAAGTGTTGTGCCCATTCATGATATCCATAATTATGCTAAAACTCGTTTCGCCTCTTTTGCCATGGTCCCCATAGTCCATTGCATGGTAATGTAACAAACTATACTTTAAGCTTTTTGTAAACGCAAAAATTATTGACGAAGCAGTTAAATACGATATGACCGTGAATATAAGGCTAACTAATCTTAAAAAAATGGCAATAAAATTACTTAATATACAGTTTACGCTATACTATGCATGGCAAGAAAAATCAAAAGGCATGCACAGCTGATCGGAGACTACTCGTACTATGTTTCGCTGCCGAAGCATTGGGTTCTCGACAACCGCATAGACGAAGATCCGACTGTTTTTATTGAACTAAAAAACCGGAAAACGCTGATTGTAACGCCGGCTAAGGAGGGACAGAAACGAGATTAAAAACTTTCAACGTTGACTCTATCATCTGCAATCGTGATCTTGATCTGGTCCTTATCGCTGAAGGGAAGGTCACCGGCAAGCCGCTTAGACACATAGATCATTCCTTCACCCCTGGTTCCAATATGAAAACTCCCAGTTCCTCGTTTCTCGGTCATTCTTATGAAAGTATAAGGAAATTTTTAAACTTATACTGCCAGTCTGAAAGGCATTAT
>JAKARU010000200.1 GCA_021819225.1 Thermoplasmata archaeon | reverse complement strand
CCACCTTTTTTAATTTCTACCATATCCATTTTACTCAAAACCTCCAGTATATTCATAATTTTATTTTCTGTCAGCTTCAACTCTGAGCCATGGCGATTTAATTAATAAAAGTTTAGACCCTTGGAGATACAGAGTTTATTTTGCAATCCTCCAGCTAAAAGTGAGAAGGTTGGCTCAGAATCAATGTCAAGTTATTATAATGAAATCGTATGGGTAGATAAGTGTGAATATTGGTAAATATAGACATACTGAGAAAAAGAAATGGTAAATCCATAATTGTAGCGTCTGTTATTCCAGAGAAAGATTATGAGAATCAGATTAGACTCATCTCAAAAAAGCTTGAAGATTTTAATTTCATACCTGAGTTCAGGATGGACCTTGGTACCTTTGATTATGATAATATTGAAAAATACATGAAGATGGTAAACGACTACTCGATACCAAACATTTTCACCTACAGGACTGGACAGCCATTCTTAGCAGAGAAAGCTTATAAAATTCCCCTTGGACTGGAAAATTCAATTCTGGATATTGATGTATCCATAATTAGGAGAATTTCGTTTAATTATCCAGGAAATAGAACCATTCTATCCTCACATTTCCTGAATCCTCTGGAATTCAGGGCTAAGTTTGAGCAACTTGCGAAGTTCAGGAATGTGGCAATTAAGCTGGCTTCTTCTTTCGATCACGAAAATATACTGGATGTTTTATGGTTTCTTAAGCATGCCAGTGGTGAGAGGATATTATCTGTCGTCCCTCAGGGCATGAACAACCAGATATTCAGGATAGTTTCTTCTCTGACGGTGAGTGACTTTATGTATTCATCTCTTGATGAACCTGTTGTGGGTGGACAATACAGAATGGAGTGGCTATCGAAAATTCTGGATATGATTCACTGAATGATAGTAACTTTACAGTTTGGCGATCCTATATGCCACTGGCTATTGCAATTATGCCTGTAGTTATGAGTTCTATTGCTATGGATGCAAGCAGGAGCCCCATTATCCTTGAAATAACTGTTGTTCCAGTCTTTCCTATTTTCGAAGCAATGGAAGAGGAGAAGTACAGAATGAGATATGAAATTACGAACAGAATCACAAGTGCAATGCCAAAACTGAATTTTAGCGGAATAGTATTTGCCTTTGCGTTAAGAAGTATGGCGGTCGTGATTGAACCGGGACCAGCAAGCAGTGGTGTTCCTATGGGTACTATTCCTACGTCTTCCTGCTGCTTTCCCTCCTGACTCTCTTCCCTTGTAAGTTTTGTGTTCGATGTCTTCCCCTGAAGCATATCAAATGCAACTTTGAACAGCAGGATTCCACCAGCAACCTTGAAGTCGTTTATGTTTATTCCCAGTCCTTCAAATATATAGTATCCTACAAGAACAAAACCGATAATCATTCCTGAAGCCATGTAAATGCTTCTCCTGATTGTTGCCATTTTTTCCTTCTTGCTGTATCCATCTGTTAGAAAAACGAGTGTCGGTATTGCCCCTATGGGATTCATTATGGCGAACATAGCTGCAAGGCTGTAACCTGCGAATTCAATCATTTCAATAAGGGACAATGTCATGGCCATAACTTTCACTCTTATAATTATTGGTTTGGATTTTCAAAAACCAGTTTCAGTTTAATATATTATTGATTTTAATTTATTCTGGTTTATGTGTCTGACAACCAATGTTTCATTATCTGAAAAATCATATATACCTTAAATCGTTGTTGAATTATTGGAACAGATTAAGTTATCCCAGATGATAAAGAATAACCTCAGAGGAAACAGTGGATATTATATAATGAAATTTATCACTGGTCAGGAAATGAGCCTTGATAGGTATTCTTCAGAACATATTGTATTTCCCTATTCCGAAAACCTTAAGATCATATCATACAGAAGTAGAAAGACCCCAAAGATCAGGGAAAGTGACTTCCTTATAATGCCAGAAAATGTCTTTGCAAGACTGGCATCGGATATGGAGGGTTCTGGTTTCTATCCATCTACTGTAGAATTGGAAGGCGAGGAGGGAGAGTATCTGGGAGCTTCCTCAGCCATGACTCTGATTTCCTATGATGTCATTTTTAAGTTCCTGAAGAATGGCTTCAGTTTCAGGACCTGTGTTTTCAGGAAGGATAGAACCTATTTCGGTGTCGACAGATTTTCAAGAATATGGTCAAACGATAGGGAGATCATATCAACCATGGGAGAACTAACAGCACAATACCTGTCGGAGGCTCTCAAAAATTTTCCCCTGAACAGAAGTGCAGAATCTACCACTGAAAACATGATACAACGGCCATATATTTCTGATTACTCTGCCAGCAGTGAAGTTTTTGAGAGATTGAAATTGAGGCTAGGGAAGAGGAGAATTACATTAAGCAGAAGATTCAGGAACGGGGAAAACTTGATTTATGCGTTTGCAAGTAACCAGACCCACAGGATAGAGATAGCATTTACGGGAACCAACCTGAGCCTTGTATCCATGAACTCAACGGATCTGAACACATTGATTGTAATGAGCGAAATTGTTGAAAAAGCAGGAGGGATATTTGTTGGAACTAGATCCACTATTAAGTGAGTTTCATAGGGAAGAGAAGGAAAAAAGCAGACTTCATGCCGTGATTTCAGGCCTCTTTTCTTATCTTGAATGCTGGGGCTTCACACCAGTGCATGTAAGAGTGTTCAACTGCGAAAGGCAGAGCTTTTTTCTGGAAACGGTGGATAATAAGGGTCAAATAATTATGTGGAATGGCTTTTCAGGAAAGATCAGGAATATTTCACCTGATTCACTCACCCAGGGTAAAAGGATTGTTAATGTTTGCCTCGGAAAAAATGCTGGATTGGACCTCGATCCATCCAAAAATTACCTGATTGCTTCAGAAAGGAACAGATCAAAGGTAATTGAGAACTATTCGGATCAGCAGAAAGAGGTTGAGGTAGTTAGTTTCTATCCATTCCCTTATTACGAGAAAATGCCAGTTTATGAGAAATTCTGCATACTCAGGTCAGTAATGGGAATAAGAAGGGCGATATTGAGAAATGACTTAATTGCAGAAGTCACCAAGGAGATGATTAATAGAAGTCTTGGGATGAGTTCCTACGAGCTTTGGGAGTCCATTAGCAAGTTATTAAGTGAAGGTGTTGAGGCAGGTCTTCTAGAAGAAACTGCAGATGGCATAAAAATGATCGGGTTAAAGTTTACCTCAAGAAAGAAGTTCATGGAAAGCTATGACAGATACTTTCTGAAGGTAAACAAGACAACACTATATGATTTCTAGAAAACGGATAAAATGAATTTGCTGGATTTACTATGCAATGAT
>JAKARU010000199.1 GCA_021819225.1 Thermoplasmata archaeon | reverse complement strand
AATGTCTATCTGGGTGGTGAAAAGGTAATTTCAAACAGAGAAATAATTGAAGACTGCCTTGGAAAGATTATTACTCCCTAAGGAGCTGAAAGTGCCTCATTACGTCTATCAATCCCTCTCCATAGGCTTTCTCTGATATATATTCGGCTCTCTCCTTCACAGCGTTGCTTCCATTTGATATTGTCCCGCTCATGCCAACAACTTCGAAAAGATCTGCGTCGTTGTCCCCATCGCCGCAGGCAAGGGTCTCATCTTTTGAAACTCCGTAAATCTTCATCAACTCACCTGCTATGAAGCCCTTGTTCTGTCCTCTGTTCAGTATATGCTTGGCAAATCCACTATCCTGGATCACAACGTCATATTTCTTCTCATATTTTGTGAAATCATAACTGCCATCAAGGATGAAACTTATGGAGGTCTCCCTCCAGCGGTTAGTGATGAACTCGACGGCACCCGTATCTTTCTCAATCTCCCTATAGGCTTCCAGAGTCTTTTGCTTCTTAAAGTATGTAGTTATCTTCTGGTCATAGAGTAGTATTCCACCATTTTCTCCGGCCAGTGATTCTCCTATACCAAGAATCGTCCTGACTCCGAACATTACTGGAAGCACGTTTCCACTTGCAAGGCATATGTGCATCTCAGGGTTTGAACTCACCACCTTCCTGAGATCAGTAAGGGTTTTGGGCAGGATGCTCTGATCCTTCTGTGTCATAGTTCCATCGATGTCAAGAATTAAAAGCCTGATCATTTACAGTAATAATATTAACTTACAATTTATACGTGTCCATTGAAACCCAATAAAAACGAGGTAAAGACTGTAGCCCAGAAAAGAATAGATTATCTATATGCCCTGATGAATACTGAAACTGTGGTTCCAAAAACAGAGATAGTGAAACAGATAGAGAAACTTTCAGTCAGATTTGATATCACTCTTTCACAGAATATTAAAAGGAGTTACTGCAAGAACTGCAAACATCCATATGAGAGCAATTACAGATTAAGAATTAAGAAAGGCATGGTTCTCATAACCTGTTTAAATTGCAACAATATCAGGAGATTTTACATCAATCACTGAGTGTCTCAATATGAAACAGTACCTTGAATCCTTCCAGGGTTGCCTGAATCTTGTCAGCAAACCATAATGAGTCCTCTTCTGTCGCACTGTTTGCCCATTCGTAGACCATATCATGGTCACCCATTACCGGTTTAAATCCCAGCGATCTCAGCCTGTTTATTATTTCAGAGGGTTTTGCCCCCTCGCTGGAAAATGTTACGTTTAAATATGTTTTCATCCCAATCTCGATGGTTATCTCAAAACTCTATTTATCTTTTGGCTATATCTATCCCTCTCACTTCCTGGTTATCTTGATGTAATAACCAATGAAAACCAGAATTGAAACAAGGCTCAGTACAACGCTTACTATGACAAGCTCTCCAAGGTTGTAGGATCTGTAACTGACCCTGAAATGAATCAAATCATTTGATTGCTTTAGTATTATGTGACCTGAAGAAATATTTGAAGTATAATCATAGGGAAGAGCTATGGTATAATTGTATGTTCCGTCAGGTAAAGATATGTTCAGGTAGTAACCTGATGATTCATAGGATTTATTGTTTATCTGAATGGTGAAATTAAGGTTTGATGGCAGACAGCATGATTGGAATACAACATAATTGGATGTCCTTGTCATGGAAGTTTCAGAAGTGGTCACATGTTGCCCTCCAGAAGCACCGGCTGTAAAGAGCGATGAAATGAGCAGTATGAGAAGCAGGGATATGATCAGGCGCTTTCCATTCATTTATTCCTGATTAATTCCAGTCTTATTAAGAGTTATTATCTACCACCTGTCATTTGATCTTTTTGCTTACTATTCTGCTGTCCTTGAATGAGAAGATATAGGCAACATCCTCACCTTCTAAATAGCTCTCTATTGTCTTTTGCTCGCCATAATAATTGGGTGAATCATAACGCAGTATCACTCTTCCGATATTTTCCCTTTTCAGAGTTTCTTTCAGTAAACCCGGTTCTACAACGGAGATTACTTCGTATGTATCACCAATAAAATTTTGGATTAGCTTATCCCCAGTGTATATTGCCTTTCTCTTTTCTTCCCGGATAATTTTTAGATCGAGTTCATTGCAGTAATTCCCATGGAGACCAGAATAAAAAAGTGAGGCATCTGGAATGAACAGATAGTGCATCACCTTGTCTCCGGATTCGGGTTTCATTCTATGATCAGATTTATATGAATAATTATGGTTCAAACTCGAGGCTTCAAAAGTTCTCGAGCTTTCCCCACAACTATAAAGTGTCAATCGTGATATGTTTCCGTCCACGGATAAATACTGCAGGGTGCCATGTATTTTCTTGATCTTCTCAGGATTCATAAATGGGGGAAGATCGAATACAAAACCTTTCACACTGTCCCTGTAAATATCCATAACGTGATCCGGATTTGGCTCCAGTTCCTTCATGGATCGTTCTTTGGAACTTGAAGATCTTAGTGGGTCTGAGTAAATTATATCATAATCTCCTTCCCTAATTTGCAGTTTTGTTCCATCTCCAACTTCAAACTTTGCTTTTCCAGAATACTTTTTATTGTTGATCCGGGCCATCAGGACTCTTTCCTGGCTCATATCAATCCCGTCAACCCTGGAATACATGGATAGGAATATTGAGGCCATACCAGCACCACAGCCAAGGTCGAGAATGCTTTTGCCTTTCAGTCTCTCAGCCCTGAATTTTGCAACATTCTCTGGCGTGGAATATGATGCGGAATACGGATCCATATACAGCTGGTCATATTTTGAATACTTATGCCTTATACTCAGCCTCGCCCTGGCAAAATCAAAAAGAATGTCAAGTTCGTTCTTCCTGGTTCCCATTTTTTTTGAAATTGACTCCGGTTGATAACCAAGTGCCATTAGATTGGAAATATCGTTTATTTTTCTGTTTATTGACCTTTCCAGTGCTTCATCTTTCAGAATGTTTTCAAGGAGACCCACACGATCATTAAATGTTCCAAAAGAGGCACTTTTCTTACTCACTCACACTGATTGAGACCTTATAGATAAACCATGATTAAGGTAATTTCATGATGACTGCCTTTATCCAATAATACAGTATTTTCTAAGACAGATATATTTCATACGTTTAATCCATGTATAATGTTTTTTTGACGAGTAAAGACGGCATACATAATATGGTGGTTCCATTATAAAATAAAACTTAATTGCGTGTTAGAAATCACTTACGGATATCGATGAATAACTCCGGGAGTGATGCTTTTGAATTCTGAACTCAAAGTTATAAGATGGGACTTCA
>JAKARU010000198.1 GCA_021819225.1 Thermoplasmata archaeon | reverse complement strand
TCATGTCCTTATGCTGGCAGGGCTGAGAGAAACGAGATTCGGGAAATAATTTCCGGATTGGAGGAGAAGCATCCAGGCACAGCATATGCAATCGCAAAATTCGGAGAAGAAGTGAAGAAGTCTATTGCTCCGGCTGGGAGATATACTCATCTTGGAAAGTGCAGGATATGTGGTACCCCAACCACATCAGATATCTGCTCTGTGTGCAGAAATATGAAACAGATACCAGCTTGAAATTTCGTTTAAACACATTCAAACTACTAAGTTGCAATTTTTTGATTTTCACTTAATTATATTTCTGCAATGCTTTGCCTCTTTACATGTTTGTAATATGAGGGGGAAATCTTTTATACCTATCAGAATACATGGGCAACCAGTGAATGTTCCAAGGTCAATGGGATATATATCCAGTCCAATGGACATAGCCCAAAGCAATTTTCTGCAAAATGTTTATTATAAATTCACCTATTCGCTTCTTCCGTAGTTATGGGGTTGTAGCTTAGCTTGGTTTGAGCACCCGGCTGATAACCGGGAGGTCACCGGTTCAAATCCGGTCAACCCCATTCCATATTATCTTTAAACACTAAATTAGATCGCTTATTAACGCGTTTTCATCATGCATGTTTTCGGTGATATTTTCAACTGTCAATCTCCCGTAAATACCGTTTCCTCTTGAACGAAACAAATTTTATTCCCAAACGGATCCTTCAGGTAGAACGAAGTTTCTCCCCAAGGTCTTGTTCCAATCTCATCTAAAATTATAGCCCCTAATACCTGCGCTCTTTTGAAGACGGCATTGAGATTCTTTACTGAGAAATATATATGATCTGGATTAGGAGGGAGATCGAAATTATCACCATCACTCCTTGGGTCAAAGCAGGCAAGTATTGTACCACCACACCGGAAATAATGCCTTCCAGGAGACACCCTCTTCCCATCCATGTTAAGTAACGAGGAGTAAAATTTCTGAGCCTTTTCTATGTCGTCTACTGGAAGTATGACCCTGAAGAGTCTAGGAGTATACGTATCTGGATCCGTAACAGACATTAAATACCAATAATTTTACAATAATAAGGATTTCGGATCTCTGACATTGTCACATTTCTGTTGAATAATAGTGGTGATACCAGTAAAATGTTATCATGATCCTGTTTATTGTCCTGAATACGTTCCTGCACAGCCATGACTATATTAAAAAGATGTTCGGTCCTGTCAGAGGTCTTCTAAACCTAATCCTTCTTATGGCCGGAACTCCTCTTGCCTGTTCCCGGTGTTGAAATCGAGTTACTCCTTTATTGATCTGTACTCACCGTAAAATCCCTCAATCTAACCGGGGAAAAGATCAAATGTCGGCATGTTCTCAAAAAAGATTCCAGTTCTTGAATCTTTTAGATTTGCACCGTACTTTTCTGTAAGGTCAATGCGCACATGTTGTCAATCAAATAAAAATATCCGTATTATTCGGTTATTCTTCTTTCCAGTGCTGGGACAAGCCTTATTTCAAGCCCATAGATATGATCAAATTACATATTATGCGGAACATGACTCCATGCTTTCACATGAATGTCTTTACCCCTGTTTTCAAGGCCGTCAAGCAGATCTTTGAATAAAATTCTGAAATTAAAGGATTGGACGGTAAAAGATATGACATTGATCCATGTTATTATCCTGTTCTATACTTATTCTTTTACATTTGTTATTTAACAATACTTGCTTCCTACTGTTTCTGAATGCTTTTACTTTTTCCATCGCAAAAAGTTTGCATTTGAGCGCATAGGATATTGAATTGTACCTATAGCAGAAATAAACTGAATTTTTGAAAAGACAATTTGAACAATATGTTCCAGAAACTAAAGAGGGCAAGATTCATACACGTAACTATTTTTGTTGTGACTCATATAACTAAATGCAGGAGACAATAGACTTGTTTTTAAAATATCTCGCAACATACTTTAACTGTTTTCCCATCCAGACATGAATGACCTCTATTGTCGGATTTGGGATGACAAGATTCGGTAAGAGGAATGATGATCTAATTTCACTTGCGGTTGAGAGTTCTCAGGGCATTTCTGCAAAATATTCTGATTCTATTGATCTCGTACTGGTTTCAAATTCCTATTGCGGCGAATATACCGGGCTATCCGGTCTGTCCGATCATGTTTGCTCATCCCTTTCAATTGACGGGACACCTTCCATGAGGGTAGATAATACAAGCGGAAGCGGCGGTTCTGCAATCTATATCGCAAATTCCATGATAAAAAGCGGGTATGTTAACACTGTCCTTATTATCGGGGCGGAGAAGATGACTTCTGTACCTTCCAGAAGATCGACATCCATCATTGCTTCACTGCTTTCTGAACGTGAAAGAAAATCCGGACTGACTCTTCCTTCTCTTGCAGCATTCATGGCAAAAGCATACATGAGAGAATACGGTGTGGGAATGGAAATGATCTCTTCTGTAGCTGTGAAAAATCACAGAAACGGTGCATTGAACCAATATGCTCACTTCCAGAAGCCTGTTGATTTATCAGACATAATGAAATCAAAGATAATAGCAGACCCACTTAGATTATACGATTTCTGCCCGGTTAGTGACGGAGCAGCTTCTCTTATCCTGACGCGTGACGACATGGCGCAGTCATTTACTGGAAAGGCAGTAAAAATAAGGGGTATTTCATCATACTCATCCAACCCGGTTATATCAGAAAGGAAATCCCTTCTTGAAATTGATTGCGTGAAAGAAGCGTCAGATAAAGTATTCAAAGAAACGGGTCTAACGCGAAAAGATGTTGATTTCGCAGAAGTGCATGATATGTCAACAATTCTTGAAATCGTCGAAAGCGAGAACATAGGCTTCTTTGAAAAAGGTTCGGGATATATGGCATTGCGGGATGGAATAACAGAAATCTCCGGAGAACTTCCGATCAATCCAAGCGGCGGCCTGAACTCCAAGGGTCACCCAATCGGGGCAACCGGCGTTGCACAGGCATGCGAGGTATATCAGCAGATAAATGGTCTAGCTGGTCCCAGACAGGTTAAACGACATGAAGTTGGATTCACGCTGAACATGGCAGGCTTTGGAAACAATGCCGTTGCAGGAATTTATGAGGCATTTTCATGAAAGTATACAGATGTCAAAATTGCTCCAGTTCGTTCCTTGAAAAGAGAAGAAGATGCTATAACTGTCGTTCAGACCGTTTACTGGAATACGACGTATCGTCCGGTATTGTTTTGGATACAGTGCAGCTGTTTGCGACACCAGATAATTTACCTGAAACATATTACATCCTTCGGATCTCATCTGATGGAATCACATTTTTCTGCAGATCCCCC
>JAKARU010000197.1 GCA_021819225.1 Thermoplasmata archaeon | reverse complement strand
TACATAAGTATTATACTTTATACTCAACTAAGATATATACATTATCTCTTATAAACAGGAGACCTAAATGCAGAGTATTTCCTTAAAACATTAAGCAAATCCCTACCGGTCCACTGTTCAATCCACTCCATTCTCAAATAGACATCGAGGCAAGTGCGGCAGATTAGCCTGGAAAGCTGTCAAAATCTCTTCCATCTTACGAAAAAAGCTTCCTACTCCAAAGGTTGCTGGTGGAATTCCCGAAGGCTTGAATCTCCTATGGTCCGAAGATACTCAGCTGATCTTTCTTATTCCTGAGCATATGACAATGTCTATCTTCCCAGCGTAGTCATCTTTTCAAACAGGATCATGGTTGTTGCCCTGGAGTCCCTCCCTGCGGTCTCCTCTCTTTCATTATTAGGGGTTCATCTGCTCTTTTCCTGACATATCTACCTACCTGCAGGATAATGCGGTGGTGACTCATACTGGGATTAAGAAGGGGCAATCTAAAAATCTATCTTTCCTTCCTGCTTTCCTGGTCCTGGTAGATTTCCAACCTATAATCTTTGGGTATCTAGACCGTACAGCATAATATACAAAAAGCAATAAACATGGTATAGTATACTGTACATAATAACAATCATTGATGATTTCAAGTACGTAATTACGTTATGGAAAGGCTTTGAGATACCGGATATTATTGAACGTGATGTAAATATTGATTTGAACGCCAACAAAGTAATAACAATTGCAGGTGTAAGGCGCTCCGGAAAGACTCATGTAATGTTCCAGTGCATGAACATACTACTGAAGAAAGGCATAAAAAGAGACAACATATTTTATGTCGATTTCGAGAATGAGAGGCTCGTTGGAATCAGGGCAACAGATCTTGATAACCTCCTTATTGCTCATCGTGAACTGTTCAATCCGAACGGCATAGTTTACGTTTTTCTGGACGAAATTCAGGTCGTGGAAAACTGGGAGAAGTGGGTCAGAAAGATATATGATACTGGGGGGTACCGTCTCATAATAACTGGATCATCCTCTGAATTACTGAGCAGAGAAATTGCCACCTCATTAGCAGGAAGAAACCTTACGTACGTTATCTATCCCTTTTCATTTGAGGAATATGTTAATGCCAGAAATATGCAAGTCAGTAAGTTAACGAAGTACTCAATTGATAAGGGGACCATTCTCAAAGCCGTGAATGAATTTTTAGAGTTCGGATCTTTCCCTGAGGTGGCCTTAACGCAGGATGAATCCAGGAAGCTTGAGCTACTTTCTTCCTACTTTGATGCCATTTTCTTCAAGGACATAGTGCGAAGATACAAAGTCAGGGAAGTAGGAGAACTAAAGGTTTTTCTCAGGATCATTTCAAGCAATTATGCCGCATACTTCAGTTCGGTGAAGTCATTCAATTATTTCCAAAGCCTGGGAATGAAAATAAGTAGAGTTACCGTTCTAAAATTCCTCGAATACACGCAATCTGTCTTTCTTGTTAGTTTACTCGAGCAGTACCAAAAAAGTGTGAGAAAACGCACAACGAGGCAAACAAAGGCCTACGTGATAGACATTGGCGTTTCAAGGCTCTTCTCTGACATAGACAAGGGAAGATCTTTGGAGAATGCAGTTTTCCTCGAATTAATGGGGAGAAAAAGACCTTTGGACAGTATTGCCTATCTCAGGCTTAAATCTGGAAAAGAAGTAGATTTTATCGTTGGAGGCAAAACGATAGAACTTATACAGGTTTCTTACGATGTCTCTGCCCCAGGTACCAGACCGCGTGAAATCAGTGGACTTGTAGAGGCTGCCACAAAACTTGGGTTAAGGAAAGGAACAGTAATTACGTACGATTACGAAAAGAAAGAAACAGTTGAGGGAATATCGATAGAATACGTTCCATTCTGGATCTGGGCTGTACCAAGTATGCATTAGGTAGATTCATTCAATTGGACAGTCCGGTTAGTATCTTACATAAAATTTAATCAAAGCCCGACCGGTTCATAGGCATTCGAACACATGGAGAGTATGGCATTTGTACCGCCTTGTCGATATTGATCTAAAAACCTTGAATACTTCCTATCGATTATCTTCTATATGTCCAATAAAGGTGAAATCATACTTTCATTTTTCTACGCATGGGGAAAAACGAAACGGAACAATGAAAAAATACCTTCTTTAACACACTTACAAAAAGAAATTTTTCTATTGTCCAAAAGGACACCATTTTCGGTGAGGAAGGATTTATTCAAATTCGTACCCCTATGGTACGGCCCATTTTCCATAGATTTATCACAGGAACTTACCGATTTACAAAATAAGGGTCTCATTGGGTATGATGAGCTATCTCTGTCTAAGAATGGATTCAGAGAGGCATCAATCGCTTGGGGCAAACTCTCAGATGACGAAAAGAAGCAAATAATAGATGTTAAGGCAACCTACAACTTTTTTTCCACAATCGAATTGATTGATTACGTATACTCTATGTACCCTAAATTTACTAAAAAATCTGCCTTAAAAAAGGAAGTCGTAGATCAATATTTCTCTGACTATCTCAAGGAGAACAATTTAACGGAAGAGGATGCAGTCTCTGCGGTTATTCTGGCAAAAAAAATAATGAGAGAAAGAGATGCGAGTAATTATCGACACTAACGTTATAATTGCTTACTTGGTCTCCGGTTCCAGTAAGTCAACCAATTATAGAGTGTGCCAACGAGTTATGAATGGAAATGACAAGGCTTTCTCTTGCGATATGTTGTATGGTGAATTGAATAGATTGCTTTCCCTGGACCCTGATTTGATTCAAAAGATTGCCTCAACGAGTAATAAGGAGGGGAAGTTCTTTAGTTCCCTAGAGAAAGTTAACCCTCAATATTTAAACGCACGCTTAGACCCCTTTGTAACCAATTAAATTTCATTAAGACGGAAAGCTTGTCAATTGATGTAGATGCACTCAAGGATATAGGTAACGATTGGTACATTATTTCTATCTGCAAATATGTTCAGATTGATTATGTAATAACTTGGAACGTTAAGGATATATTGAAATATGCTGGTAAGCACGGATTAGATCCAGAAATTATCATAAATCCGGACAAATATCTAGAGAAGGTTTAGTACAATTTGACACTCCCTCAAAACATTAAGCAAACCCTGACCGGTCCATTCTGACACTACCTAAACAGCTTTAAGATCATGTTCCACAAGGATCTCAAAATGTTTGTCATGGGTGTAAAGGGAATCCACCATTGTTTATTGCAACCGATGCTACCATAGCATCCATTCCTGGAATAGTTTTCCAGCTCTTTCAGCAGTTACTTCTAAAAACGCGAAGCAAGTTCACCATCATTCTTGTCATATG
>JAKARU010000196.1 GCA_021819225.1 Thermoplasmata archaeon | reverse complement strand
CTCTTAAGGAGATCTTCCACTCACACTTATGCTATGAGAATAAAAAAACTCTTTGCTTCCTTGAACCGCTAATTACGTGTCATTGGAATGGGGAGGGAGACAATTAATTAAATAGATAGGGTCTCTATTCTGCTAGATTCTGTTATAGAATCTCTTAGGAAACTATAACTGACTGCGCTTAATTAAATCAATGTGGAGACAACTATTAGATTTAAGGTACTTCTACTTTCATGTGAGTCAGGATAATAAGTTCATAATGTTTCACCCGCAAATAAAAGTCTTTTCGTATGAATTCTATTATTGAAGATTCAACACCTAGTCTAAGTTATAACAACTCATGCTGAAACTATAATATCCATTACATCCGGTCCCATGCCAAATCATTAGTAAGAAGCAAGTCTGTACCAACGAATTTCATAGTCGGTAGAATTATGTTATCCCTTAGATTAGAAACTGCTCCCACTCCTAACAGATGTTCAGCATCTGTAATGATTAGGATTCTTCATGGCATCTCTAAGCAATTATCTCCAAAAGAAAGGAGCCTTTTATCAATAAATGTCTTCGGAACTTTGTACTTATGGCCCACCGGGATATTGATTTTCGCCTTGCCCGGATCCATCGAACACAGGGGCAGTAAGCATTTGATCCGGAGTATGACAAATTGGACACCGTCTCTTCCTTTTAACCGCCCAATAAATAATTCCTGGGATTAAAAAGAAAATCAACAAAAGAACCAACACAACTCCATTATAACCACGCTCTGTGTTTACATTACGCTTACAACTTGGACAGTATTTCATCGTCATATATTTGTAAACTTCATCGATAATAAATATATAAATGTTGTGCAGTCATTTGCACTGTTGACCAAATCTCACAATCTCTGTACCTTCTATTATTTTTAATTAGTTTTACCTATTCTAGCCCTTACCAATCCCTCTGACCAACCTTTTTCCCCCTTATTTATACGGTTATATATCAGGAACCTCCTGGATCCATCTGCTTCCAGTCCACATCAGACCTGCTCACACAGTTTTCCTTGGATTTTATCTTTCCAGCGGAGAATGCTCCCCCTGTTCCGGGCCATATTATTCCGTAATCTTTCTCTTCAGTCCAGAATCTGTAACCCTACCTACGTTTTCTTACGTCTTTTATTCTGCACCTGCTCCTCATGGATCTTTTAGTCGAAGCGCCCTTTTTATCTTTATGACAGGGCTTCGCTGTATTGGAATTCATCAGGTTGAACCTGTTTATCGGCACTTTCAGCAACTGTGTTTAAAGTGACATAACATCAAATGATTTTATGAGTTTCTGGATATTCTCAGAAACACTTATTCACAGGTATATTTGCCTGCCTCTCCTTACTAGCAAATTTTACTTGTCCTGGACAATTTATCTACCAAATCCTCATAGCTCGTCCTCATGTTATGGAAATTGTATTCCACATAACTGCCGCAAAGATTTTACATGTGATAAAATTAAGAGCAGAGAGATACTTCTCAACAATTCCCGGAAGCCTGTATCTTACGGAAGAAAGAGCTGCATCTCTCGTCAGATGCCTAAATGCCAATTCCACCCTTGCCTCTTGGAAGTAACAGACAATATGCTTTCCCGAAATCGATATATCGGCCAAGAAGAGAAACGGTCTGCCGCCGACTCTGCCTCTTGCCTCCTCCATGAAATCTAACTAATAACCCCGTATAAACACTTTGAAGAATGAACGAAGTGACTTTGATTCGTGCAACTTTCTGAAATTTTTTCTCTACTAAACCCTTTGTGGTTAAAGCTTTATTAAGCCTTGTAATGAACAATATTAGTTATCTATAATTCAAAGAAGGCATATTCATTAGATAACTTAATGTTGTTTTTTTCTGCGCTAGATTCTAATCAGATAAGGTGGCATGTTTGAAAGTCCTTTTTTTGGGAGCCTAGCAGAACATTTGGTAAAGATTACTGCTTCAGAAAGAAATTGGGGTGTTATTTCATCTTAAGACAAATTAGAATATTAAAATGGTTATACATTGTTCCTAGTGAATTCTACGATGACAACAAATGAGATCTTGCGGGACTCTCGAAGCAATAGGTAAATTCGGCCAAACAGAAGAGTCGATATTGACCTATTACCAGGAAGATGAAATCGACACCGAAATCGGGTCATCAATATCGAGATTACATAAAAGTGAGTGTTACCTGCAAATTATTTTGAATCAAACTGTCTGGCTCTTGTAACCCTGGCAAGAAGGTGTCTGTCGAAGGCTTCGAGGGAACGAAGAAAGACGGACTGCACATCTTCGCTAACGCCCAATTCCTCAGAATATTTTACAACATATTCAAGAGATTTTTCAGCTATTGGGGAGAGTGTCTTAACAGAATGCGACAGGAATGTTTTGACTTCATCTGGAATCCACTCGTTCTCAAGAACAAAAGGACCAAAATATGGTAGCTTTGCACCGCTCTTGCCAAGAAGTGGTGAATAGACAAGATCAAGCAGATTAACAGATGTAACTATTTCCAGCCAGCTTTCGTTTTCAGAAATTGAATTCCACAACCTGGTCGCATGAAGGGTTGGCGGAAGCGGCATCGATGATGAAAGCGTCTCTACTGGGATTCCAACACTTTCGGCCATGGCCTCAAGCAGTGATTCCTGCGACGTTATGTTTTCCGACCATTCAATTAACTCCGGAAAGATCAGTTTTGCCTCAAGTTTCTGGATATCAATCTTATCGCTCTTTGCCATTGCGAAGGCAAAGGATCTTATTCTCTGTTTGTGAAAAGCCATGTATTCAATTGCGTAACCCTGGAAGACGGACTTCTTTGGTTTCTGCATTGATTCAATAAAAGGATGCGGTTTCTCGCCAAATATTCTCTGCACAAAACGTGACAGGATCCAGTCACCAAGATGGCCCTTTTCGTGGGCAAAAATTTGCTTGACGTCATTCTGGAACTCGTTAGAAAGCCAGTTTGAACCAGGAGCATAATATTTGACAAAATCCACATGCGGAGAGTCGTTCCTCTCACACAGCTGTCCTAGATGCCTTGCCAACATCTGGTAATCGAGCTTATTATATTTTTCTCCACACACAGGACATTTCATTTACGCACTTCTGCAGATATAGTAAACCCTCAAATATCTAACTGTTCCTCACATTATCTCTGATTGGGATGAAATACCTTAGGGTTTCCAATGGATAATATCTATGTTATATTTATTTTTACTTGTGACATCCTCCCCCAGCTAACGCAGGGGGCTTCCCGTTTCAATGACAGGAGTTGCCATTACCGGCAGAGCTCCAATCTCCACGGGCGTGAATTCGGGAGTGCCCCTCCCTACCTTTATCAGTCCCA
>JAKARU010000195.1 GCA_021819225.1 Thermoplasmata archaeon | reverse complement strand
TCCGATCTGATTAAGTTTCTTTTATTGGTTAAAGGAGTCAAAAAAACTGAATAAAACTTATTCAAAGCAATTGAAATATACAAGAGATAACAAACAAGAAGGAACGGAGGATAAAACAGAACTTCGCAATGAGATGGATAAAGCAAGGATTCAATCAAAATTATGGATTGATATTGCAAATGCTTGGATAGATGTCTCGTCAACATTAAAATCCAAGACTTTGGCTGCCCTTGTTTTAGAGCACTTAAAGAGAGTCGTTGAAGAATTCGAACCGCCCCAGAATTCTGATCTCACCCCTACTCCAACTATACGGGAGAGTATTAAGGCTTTGGCAAAAATTGGCAGCGAAGAGGCAAGAAATTATCTAAGGAAAACTCTTCTTAGTTCAACGAATGAATACATTCTCTATGATACAATAGAAGCTCTTGGAGAATTACAGGATAATGATTCATCCGATCAACTCATGAACTTATTGAAAAATGTAGACGAAAATAATTCAATTGATACTAATTACATCAAGATTCTAGCTTCAGATGCATTGTCCAGGATAGGCATCGTTGAATCCTTTGACCTAATATGGGAACTTTTTCTATTGGATGTAAACAAGGAATCGGTTTCGGAAGAAGGGAAATCATATTTTAACAGCTTAAGGCGCTTAAATAGAGTCAAGCTTGAGAAAAAACTGTGGGAAACAATTGAGGAAAATGGCTATAACACGCAGACTTTTGAAACCTATGGAGAATCTATTAAACAGTGTGGAGGTAAATACACCATAGATAAATGCAAACAGCTGATATTAGAAAGAAATCTCAAGATCGATAATTTTTACAAGAGTCCAGAAGGAATTCTTAGGTATGTCTTTTGGGCAAACCCTACAATGGGGGATGCTGGAGTGAAATTGGGCCTTGAACTGCTTAAGACCGGCAGGAAAGAACTGGAAATGACTGGGCTTGATCTAGCTGAATCCTATATGTTAAATAATGTAAAGGAGCTGGAAAAGTACGAGTACAGTGAAAATGAGGATACCAGGTACTTGGTTTCTATGATGTATTGTAAACTTAGGAATCAAGATAAAGTAGAATCAGCTATAATCTATGAAATTGAAAAAGATGCCTTCCCTTCAGCGTATTTGCTGGAAACCTTGATACCAGAAAAATGTTTCAAATCTTATTACATTGTTGGTGATGGAAACGTTCAGGAATGTGAGTTTGTCGTTGGCAATTCTGGTTTGTTCGTAACAACGTTTCCTATTCATGGGCACACATCGGCAACGGAAAAATTGCAATTTATTCCGTGGAACAATTTTTCTGCATATAGGAAATTTGGGATTCAAAATATCATAGTTGGGTTGCTAATCAAGACAAAAGAGGAAAAAATTTCAAGTCTTATGCCAAGGGAAGCAGTTTCATGGAACTCTTTAGTGGGAAATAAGAAAGTGAATGAAGCAGGCATAAACTGTATAGTCAATGGCATAGAGAACAACGTTAGTGCCGGAATTGGACAGCAAGAAGTTGCTGCTACCTCTGACTCACTTTATGAAATCCTTAAATCAGCTTATATTCAAGAGGAAACACATTCATTTGGAGGAAACGTTCAAGAAAAAATCGAAATGTTCTCAAATAGGTTTAAAACTGAAATGATGAAATTAATTTGAAACATAACTGCATCTATCCAAGAATAATACTGCGCTAACAGCGCAGCAGGTTTGAATATGCTGAAAATAATACGTATTCATTAGGGAAGAATTATTAAGATTTATTTGAAAAAAGGTTAAAAATGGGGATCATACCCAGCCACGCTTCCTGAATATTAAAAGAAGGACTGAGGAAATAAGCAGCATGATCACTACCATACCATAAAATCCATAGATGGAAGAAGATGCAGGTTCGTAAAATCCCTTTGTGAAATTCATTCCATAGAAACCTGTCAGGAATGTAAGTGGAAGGAAGATGGTGGCCACTAAGGTCAGCAACCTAAGTATGTTATCTGTATACGCTGATCTCAGTGTGAAATACAAATCCCTGATATCACCTGCCCTAAGAGTATACGAATCCAGGGCCTCAATCATCTGGAACGTATGATCATAGATATCCCTGAAATCATGGGACAGATCAGGTGACAGAAACTTAATTGCATCATTCTGTGCAAGGGACATAACATCCCTGTGCTGTGTCAAAGTGATTCTAAGATTTCCCATCTCCGATCTGGCCCGGGAAATGAAGGCCATTATATTTTTCAGGTCATTAAGCTCCTTGGAAGTGATATTATCAAAGTCCAGCAGATCAACCCTGACCGAAACAAGCCAGTTCTCCATGTCAGAAAGTGCGCTGAAGAAAGAATCCACAGAAAAATCAAATACCTGGTGCATCACCAGTGAAGGGAAATTTTTCTCCTTCTTGATAGTCTTGGCACGGTTCCCAATGGAATCAATAGAATGCTGCACCACAGAAGAAGGATTCTGGTGGAGTGTCAGCATACCCTTCTCCATCAGTATGAGAAATATCTCCTCTGTATCATAACTGAATTCATCTTTTCCTGTTTTAGTGACATTTTTTGATACCATGAAGGTATAGCTAGGATAATCCTCAATCTTCACCCTCTGTTTTCCTGCATTGATATCCTCCACTGTCAGGGGATCGATGGAAAATCTCTTCTCAATATAATTAAGAAAATCAGGTGTGAAACCTTCCACATCCGCCCAGAACAGATCGTCTGGCCCGATCTGGTCCATTATTGAAATGTCTGTTCCTGAAGAGGCCCCAATCACCTTTCCGGACAATTTTGAAACTGTTATCCTCACTAAAATCCTAAGTCATAATTCTAAATATAATTTTTCAGGGAATCAGAAAATGTCCCTCATCTGTTTCATCGCAACTGAAAAACAGATTCAGGTGAATTTTATTAAGAATCAGAACATAAACAACAGATTGTACATGGTGAAGATACAGTTCCTGGAAAATGAATTCGAGCTTGACATGGAGGGACTTGAAGAATTTGAGGCCTTCAAAAAAAAGTTAAGGATTCCTTACACATCTATCAAAAATGTGGAAGACACAGCGGGAGATGTATTCGGCAAATTCAAGATCATGGGGACAAGGCTCACACAGAATAGCCATGATTATGGAAGCTTCACCACAGATGAGGGAGAGGGATTTTTCGCATACAAAACAAGGGAAAACGCCTTTGCCATCCATCTCACCAACCACCAATACGGTATCATCATTATTGAACTGGAAAACAGGGAACAGGTAATAGATGAACTGAGATCAAGAATGGGGAAAATCTGAAAATTCCTCGTTTTTAAAAATCAATTAGACGCACATTTATATTAGAAGTCAAATGTCGTGAACTTTTGCTGTAAAT
>JAKARU010000194.1 GCA_021819225.1 Thermoplasmata archaeon | reverse complement strand
TATCTGGTTGGATATGAGAACCGGTATACTGAAATCAGACGCAATTGAGATAAGTATGGAGAGCTGTTTCTGAAAACCTGAAATCCTCGCCTGTGAATCGCCGGTTGCCTCCAGCCTGAAATATTCGGTGAAAGAATCTAGAACTACAGCGCCAGGCAGTTTTGTCTTTTCAAGGAGCTTCTGCACCTTAAGAAGCGATAATTCCTGATCCTCAAGACTGTTGATCCTGAACAGCGCTATCTCATCATATATCTGTGGATCGCTGACGGACATCTGCCTGAATCTTTCTGTTGAAAAACCCTCTGAATCCAGGTAATATACTTTCTTTCCGGATTTAGCCACGTTGATACTGAACTGCATGCAGATATTCGTTTTCCCGGATCCTCCCTCCCCGTAGATCTCAGTTATTATTCCATTCTCAAGGCCGCCATTTAGCAATGAATCAATGCATCCAATTCCGAGAGGGGATTTAACCTGAACTGAACCAACCTCAATTTTTTGCATTTTATCGTATTATACAGACAATATATTTAACTCTGGCTATTTCTCAAAATTGAATTCGCAAGAAACAGAAAGTCCTCTGAATAAATGATGAGATCCGATTCTGAAATGATTTCTTTATGATTCGGGTTATATGCAATATTCAATCCAGACAGGGGAAACATCCTTGCATCGAAATCTGAGTCCCCAATTGAAATTGTGTCTTCCGGAGAAATCCCAAGGGTATCCTGTACTTTTTTCAACGTCTTTTCCTTTTCACGCGGTATGACATTCACTCTTCCCTGCGGTATAATATAATTTTCTTTGTCGGTTCCTATCTCATTGCTGAAAACAAGATCGAATTTGAATGATCTGGATATTATTTCGGTCAGCCATGAAATTCCACCAGATATTACAACTATGGTGAAACCTGATTTCCTCAGAAGTTCTAAACCGGAAAAAAGGTTATCCATCAATGGAATCCTCTCGAGGAGGGAAACTATATAGTCCTTTTTCAGTTTGTTGTATTTATTAATCCAGAGGCTGACATCAGCAGATAGGAATTCTGAATATGGAAGCTGCCCGGCCCTGTACTTCGCATATATTGCTGAATTGTCAACGCCAAAAATTTTGTGCAGATAACTCCAGCTGCTTGGATGCTTTGTCAGAACACCATCCATGTCGGTTGCTATCAATTTTTTTCCTGCTGGCATGATTTAGTAGGTCCTTGCAAAATTAGCCGGGAATCCCGGAGAGCCACAGACCACACATCTGCCTGATCCTTTTTTACCATGCGGCGTACCCAGGCACACGAGTTCAGTTTCCGCTTCGATCTTGTCTGAGCATTCTTTGGATCCACACCAGGCAATCTGGATCATCCCCTTCAGGTTTTTAGCTTCTTCAAGAGAAGTTGCCTTGAAGGTCATTTTTTTCACAGTATCTTCAGCCCTCTTTTTTAATTCAATTTGCATAAGATCTAGTGCTTCCCTGACCTTAACGACTGTCTCCTGAAGATCGATCTTGGAGCGCCTTCCTGTATGCCTTGGAACAATTGTTAAATAGGAATTCTCTGTTTCCCTCGAACCAATCTCTATCCTCAGTGGAACGCCCTTCATTTCCCAGTCATTGTACTTGAAACCCGGTGTATAATTATCCCTGTCATCCAGGCTGGCCCTGATCCCAGAATTTTTAAGCATGTCCATTACCCTTGTACAAAAGGAGTTGATATTCGTATTTTCACCAGGTATTGGAACGATCACTACCTGGACAGGTGCTACCTCGGGTGGAAGTATTAGACCCTTGTCGTCTCCATGGGTAAATATCATCGCAGCAATAAGCCTGGAACTCATTCCGTAGGTTGTCTGCGAAACATATTTTCTCTCCCCGTTGACATCGGAATAAGATATCCCATAATTCTTTGAAAAATTCTCTCCATACTGATGTATTGTACCGATCTGAAGGCTCCTGCCGCTAGAAAGTATAAGATCAAATGCAAGCGAATACATGGCCCCCGGGAATTTGTCCCAGTCCGGTCTGCGATTTATCGTAAATGGTAAACAGAGTGCTTTAGATAACTCATGCATCATACTGATGTAATCATCCATCTGCCTCTCAGCGTCATCATAGTCAACATGCGCGGTATGGGCTTCAAAGAAATGAATTTCCCTGTCACGTATGAATGCCCTGGTGTGTTTTGTCTCATACCTGTATGTTGAAACTATCTGATAAATTTTAAGCGGCAGATCTCCGTGAGTCCTGATCCAGAGAGGAAACATGGAATACATTGCGGCCTCACTGGTAGGCCTCAACGCCATCTCGTCCTCCAGTTTGTCATTCCCTCCCTTTGTTACCCAGAAGACCTGCGACTCGAAACCTTTCACGTGCTCAAATTCAACTGACAACTGCGATCTGCTTATCAAAAGTGGAAACTGGACCTCCTGAAGCCCGTGGGCATTAACAGATTCTCTTATAACATCATCAACCAGTTTTACAACCTTGAAGCCATATGGAGGCAAAACGTTCATGCCCTTGACCGGATATCTTTTGTCAACGAGCCCCGAAAGTTCTATTATTTCGTTATACCATTCACTGGAATCGGTCTTTTTGTTGATCATCCTTGCCGCTCATTCCAATGGCATATTTGAGATTTAGCAGTTTTCCTTCCTAACAAAACAGAAGGAGGAGGATTATGTGTTTATTCCTGTCAACATAGGTGTATTTTTTGGAAACCAGAGCTTATACACAGACTGATGATATCTTAAGTTGGGCATGAGATTCATTACTGAAAAATGTTAAGAGGTCGTAGCAATAACGAGTCAGTGCCTTATCTAAGACTGATGAAATATCCCGGCGCGAAGTTTTCCATAATTCCTGTGATAGAAGAAATCTTCAGAGCTTCTGAATGCGACACGTTCGTGGATGCCTTTGGAGGATCTGGGTCTGTACTGCTTAATATACCTTCCAAAATACCTGTCTACAACGACATAAATAGTGATCTTGTAACAGTATTTTCTGCCATTAAACATCACACCTTTGAATTCAAGTCAGCTTTAACAAGGAAAGTGTTTGATATTTTAAATTCTTCAGGAAAAGAAGTAAATCCCAAAAGGGGCCCAGTGTCGAAAAGAGATGTAAATGCTATAGAAAAAGCTGTAAACTATGTAGTATCATTCTCGACATCATTTGGCGGGATGGGTAGAACTTATTCTACTGGAAAAGAAAAGGCCTATAAGGCGTACCTAAAAAGGACGCTTGAAATCTATGATAAGATTTCAAAAAATATATCCGGCTGGACAATACATAATATGGATTTCAGGGAACTTATCTCGAAGT
The DNA here is from genome assembly GCA_021819225.1 of Thermoplasmata archaeon. The sequence goes on along the minus strand of JAKARU010000194.1, from coordinate 61 downwards.
TTGATAAAGCCGGAACTTTCTTCTTTTTTGATCCTCCATATCCAGGTAAGATATGGTATGA
>JAKARU010000193.1 GCA_021819225.1 Thermoplasmata archaeon | reverse complement strand
CTAGTCGCTTTTCCACGTATTGGTATGCATTGCAGGGCATTTCTATCGTTTAATGTACCGGCAGAGATGATTGATAAGATAGTGAAATTTGCAAGAACTCAAAGCCGAATCAAGAGAACAATTATAACAACGGGACAGAGAAGATTTGTAATGGAGATCCTGGGAGAAGATTGTTCTGAAATAAGGGAGTATGCAAGAAAGGAGCTGCCTCAATTTGGAATTTATGACATAGATCTGCAGGTTGTCCTGGACGAAATTCAATGAATTTGGAATTCATCAACGTGTTTCTATCGCGGTTTTATAGGTTGTTAAGTTAATAATTTTTGGTAATCTATTACTTTTTCCCAAATTTTTGTGAGAACAGACTATATTGAAGACAATCATTGCAAAATATGACTGATAACTTGAAGAAAATAGACAGCTTTGCAAAAGACGCAATAGGAGAAACACCAGAGCTGGTGGAGATACTGGGAATATTGAATCCTGAATTATCAGATGAGCAATTCAGGGAAAACATGGCGTTATATCTTGGGAGGAAGTCCATTCCAAAAAAGATGCTTGCACTTGTGGCTCTTGGAGTGGCCATTGCAAACGGGCAGAAGGACTCATCAAAGGTTCATTTCGAACTAGCAAGGAATCTTGGAGCTACTGATAATGAAATTCTTGATGTCATTAAAATCGGAAAGATGGCCCTTATGTCCTCCACTCTCTCTGCGCTGAAATCTACTGCTTCCATATTCGCATTACATTCAGGCTCAGATGCTCAGAGTTCAGAGGTTGAAAACATACTCAAGAATATAGCGAAAACAAATGGATTTGAAAATCCACCGGAAAATCTTGAAATTCTTTCAAAAATCTCCTTTGACCTCCTGAACGAGCATATAAGGGAAAAGACATTTCTGCTCTCACCTTTTGAGATAGAGAAGAAATATGTATTTCTGATTGCTTATGGCATCAGCATTTCTATAAGAGATTCGGATTGCGCCAGTGTGTATCTGAATGCGTATTTCAACTCTGGCGGAAAAATTGATGAAGTGGTTGATACAATAGCAGTTTCACGTTTTATAACCGGGAATAAGGCACTCACATCCTCCATTGACATACTGAAGATGATGGTAAGCCCGAGAGGAAGAAAATAAGGTGAAAGGTGTGGCAAATAGTAATCTATCCCTAATAGGTTCAGAATGGTTTGGAATACCCATCGCAACACTTGCACTGGCCGAAGTGTATATCCTTATGTTCGGTCAGACAGGTTATAGTCCGTATAATATAGTTGGTGAGATATTCACTTTTCTCGGAATTTCAATTTTCCTGGTGGTTCTTGTCCTGTGGATAGCAAGAGCAATTACATACAGGGATGGGACGTTTTCGCACTGGAACAGCCTGACAAGACTGAGCTTCATTGCAATAATACCCATAGTTGGCTTTGTTTCTAATGCACAGTTGATCTATTTCTTTGGCATCTCCTCAACCGGAGCTGAACTTTCACTTCTGAATTATGTTGTTGACTATGCCATTGCCTTACTGCTTGGTGTTCTCCTTGGATTCAGGTTATACACCAAAAAAATTGAGCCGCGAGAAATGAACTATGCTATAGTGATTCCTCCCCTTGCAATTGGCACGAGCATATTCCTGGGGCCTGATCTTATCCAGTATTATGGTGGAAGCGTGGCCCGTTCGATCTATTTCCTGACAATATTTGGACTGGGCATCTTCTTTATGCTCTATATCTTCATAGGTTCCCTTGCACTTGCAGGACATGTTGCAAATAAGAACCACCAGACCCTCCCGACAACAATGCTCCCAGTGGGAATTGCAAGTCTTACAGTGATAAATATTCTTGCGCTGGTATCCCTGAATGGCCTTCATATCTTTTACATCTCGTCTTCAACTGCCGGTATACTCTCCCTGTTCCTCTGGGGATTTGAAGTCTGGAACTTCCTGGTTGTTGGAATCATAATACTGAGCCATCCTTCCAAGGGTAGCATGAGCGTTTGGGCCTATGGTTTCCCGCTCGGCCTTTTCTCAATCTCTACCCTGAAGATAATGGCCTTAACCGGTGAGAGTGATCTTCTATGGTTGTTTGGCTTTATTGCACTGGCGTTGAACATCATATGGATATATGCGTGGTATAACACCGTGAATTTCCTGACAAACAAGGATATGATGATTGACAGGATGTGGCAGGAAAAAGTCGGGGAGTGAGTACATCTATCATTTTTTCCAAATCACCAATTTTTTTTACACCGGTGTTTCAAGATTTTCCGAATCTGAGTTTCCACTGGAACGACAACCAGATAACCTCTTATTCTGAAATTAGTCATCTGTCGATTTATCATATTATAAATTTTTATTTCGTTTAAATAGCCTCGTCATTTTGTATCTCTTACTTATAAAAATAAATTATAAATGATAAACTTCATGATTCGGATATCTGATACCAATAATAAAATGAGTGCAGAAACGCTGTCTATACTGAGCCGCCATTCTACCACAACAATTTGATCCAAAACCACACAAATGACGAAACTTACTACGACAAACCTTATATCATATATATTGATGAAAAAATATGGAAACAGTATGTGAAGAGTTTGGAAGGCATGTATGTCCTTCATGCGGAGCGGAACATGAGAGCGAGGTTGAATCAATACAGTGCGGTTGTGGCTACGACTGAAAAGATTACTCTTCAAAAATTTTTGTAATCATGATCTTGACTTTTTGAACCTGAACGATTGAGCAACGTGGCATTTTGTGTGATTCCTGGAATTTCCAGATTTGAACATTGATATTTTTGGGTTATGTACATACATTAATTTAGAATATTATGTTGAGATTGATATTCACAAAAATAAATAACCAATGATACTGTCCTGTTATAATGAAAAGAAGCGAAATAAGAGGAGCCATAGAGAAAATAAATGACAGCGATTTTCCTGAAATGCCAAAATTCTCTGTTGATTTCATGGACCGATCAGTTTCCCCCGACAGGAATTTTTATCGCTATTCCTGTGGAAAATGGGATGACATCAACGAGATTCCTGAGGATAAAGTTGAATGGGGATCCTCTACCGAGCTCATTGAATACAACAGATATGTACTAGGAAAGATTCTTGAGAAATGCGCTTTAAGTGATGAATTCCAGGAAAATAGTGAGGAGAGAAAACTTGGCGATTTCTATCTTTCCGCAATGAATACCGATCTACTTGAGAAATTAAGATTCAAACCTATTGAACCGTTTCTTGACATAATCAATAATATCACGGACAGTGATGACTTAATAACTTCCGTATCAAAAATGCACAGGATGGGGATAGAACCAATGTTCTCCTACGAATCTTATGGAGACATGAAGAAGAGTGACATCTACGCTTTTTACATTGTTCAGGGAGGAATA
>JAKARU010000192.1 GCA_021819225.1 Thermoplasmata archaeon | reverse complement strand
CGTGATAATAAGGAAACCCACTTCTTTGCTGTGATATTTTATTATCTCCTCTGCAACAAGCCTCAGTGCATCAACATCAAGTCCAGAGTCTATTTCATCAAGTACCACTATCTTTGGCTTAAGGATTGCCATCTGGAGTATTTCGAATCTCTTTCTTTCACCGCCGGAGAATCCATCGTTAACAGACCTTGACATGAAAGATTCATCCAGTCCAACAAACTTCAGGTGTTCCTTTACCCTGTTGAAAAATTCTGTGACCGTTACCTTATCTTCTGGATGAAGCTGCTTGTATGCAGTTCGCAGGAAGGATGAAATCTTGACACCCGGTATGGAGATCGGGCTCTGGAATGCAAGAAACAGTCCAGCCCTCGCCCTCTCTTCTGGCGTCTTATCTGTAAGATCTTTACCGTCCAGTATAATTGATCCACCATCAATGACGTAGTTCGGATGGCCTATGAGAACGTTTCCCAATGTACTTTTACCGGCTCCATTAGGTCCCATCAGTGCGTGGATTTCTCCTCCTTTAACATCGATATCAACCCCTTTCAGGATCTTCTTTCCCTCCACACTGGCGGAGAGATTGCTAATTTTCAGCTCAACCATAATACTAAATTGGTTTAACCTATTTAAACACTTACTTATGTTTAAAGTCAATAAACTTAATATAAGTAATTTCACTACTATACTCATGGAAAACGAACTTGCAGTAAGTCCTCTCCTTGGAAAGGTAAAGACAAGTATCCTTATGCTTCTTGAAAATGGGGAGAAAAGCATGGCTTATCTTGCAGATACACTGGACATGAACAAGACTGCCGTAAAAGAGCATATGGACACCCTGGAAAAAATGGGCTATGTAAAGCCATTCTTCAAGAAGGAAGGTACCGGAAGACCTTCTAAATATTATGAAATCAGCCAGTCTGGCATGGAACTGTTCCCAAAAAAATATTCAGAGCTCATGGCTACCTTCCTCGATGAATTCAGAACTGAATTCGGTGAGATGAAATTGAATCTTCTTCTCGGCCATGTTGCAGACAGGTTGATGGAGAAAGCTGGTTTCAAGAATTCAGAAGGTGCTCTGGATGGGAGGGAGAAGAAAATTCAGAGGCTCCAGAGCTTTGTGAATGCACTGAATAAGCTTGGATACTATGCAAAAATGGAAGTTGACGGAGAGACTGTAAGGATCATAAGGCATAACTGTATCTTCTATGAGATGGCAAAGAACAATGGAAAGGTAATATGCGATGTCCTTGGAAAGGACATAATTCAAAGATCAGGAGAGAATAATTTCACCCTGGTTGAAAAGTTCTCTGATGGGGGAAACAAATGTGTTGTAGAAGTTGACCTCAATCAGATTGACTGATTCTTGAAATTTTTAAACATGTCAGAAACAGTGGCCTTCAGGTCATATTCTGGCTTGAAGTCCCAGTCTTTCACAGCATCTTTTGTATCAATAGACCACGGCCATGAATCTGCGATTTTCTGCCTGAAATCAGGATTGTATTTTACCCTGAAGTCCGGGTTTAGCTCCCTCACTGCCTCTTCCAGTTCCTTTGGTGAGAAGCTGTATGCCATTACATTATAGGCTGTTCTTATCTTAATGCTCTCCTCTGGAGAAGTCATCAGGTGAAGTGTTGCCTTCATTGCATCTGGCATATAGAGCATGGGCAGTTTAGTTTCCTCCTTCAGGTAGCATTCATAAGAATTCCCCTGGGCTGCGTGTTTTATCATGTCAACCGCATAATCGGTTGTTCCAGCAGTTGGTGCTACCTTATAACTAAGCAGTCCCGGGTATCTCAGGCTCCTGACATCAAGGTTGTATTTGTTGAAATAATACTGGAACAGCATTTCAGATGTAAATTTTGTTATCCCATACATGGTTGTGGGTACGGAATCATGCCTGATTGGTGCATCAATTTTCTGTACCTCTGGACCATATACACCAATTGTTGAAGGAATGAATACCTTCTTTACGCTTCTTGTAACACACGCATTCAATATATTGACGGTCCCTGTCAGATTTACATTGTAAGCCAGATACGGATCCTTTTCTCCAGTTGCTGACAGGATTGATGCCAGATGGTAGACCTCATCTATTTTTCTTTCCATAAGTATGTTATCCACTGCTTCCCTATCTCTCACATCAAGAATTTCGTAGTTGATCCTGCTGTTTTCCTTAATCTTTGGTTCCTTCTGTATATCAGTTGCGTATATGGTTCCCCCATAGCTCGCCATGAGATAATCAATTAATTCAGAACCTACCTGTCCCAGAGAGCCGGTGATCAAAATATTGGCCATGTTATGTGTATTGATTATAGGTTAAAAAATATAATCTTGTCATTATTCCTTTAATAACACTATTGGAAGATATACAAGATTAACAAAATCGTGCTATACAGGAAAATCTTACCTGGACCTGATCCTCTTGATATACATCCTCTGGATTACACTTCCGGCTACCAGGCTCACAATGAATACGACAAAGATCAGAATATTAAACAGGGTATCACTTGTAAGATACCCAAGATAACCTAGAAGATACAGTGACCCATATCCAAGCATCAGAATTATGAGCCCCATGAATCTGATATATATGGGGATAGACATTCGACCCTGCATGTATGGATTCTGGAGGGCGGCTCCCGTTGGCCCACCCATTATGAAGGAAAGCTGGTTGAGAACTCTTCTTTTCTCTCTGGATTCCGGACACATAGGATCCGTTAATGCATTTTTTGCATCTTCAAGCAGCTGGTTGGCTTTCTCCTTATCACCTTTTTTGTTATACAGTGTGGCAAGTTCTATTTCCATCCTGGCAAGATTTGCACAGTTGGATATGGGCATCATCTTTTCGTAATCAACCTGGTTCTGAAGATTCTGAATTTTTTCGTCTATCGCTTCCAATTTATCCAACCCCTTTAAATTAAGTCGTTATTTCCATAATTCATTTATACTCTTGCCATTTTAATATGATTCTGTGTAATTCCTTCCTTTAATATCAGGAAAGACGTTATTTCTCTTCTAATTCATGTTGGTTGATGCCAGTTTTCCTATCCTTTAATCCACAGTATTTCTTTCTTTAAATTTTATAGGCAATCTGACATATAGAACTGTGAAAGATAAGGAAAGCTCTGTTGATATCTATGCATTTGTTAACAATAAAAGAAAGGATCTTCAGGACAGCTTCATAAAGAAGATATATGATCTTGGTGGTGGAAAGTTCATTTTCCAGGTTCACAGTCCCACCCTGAAAAAGGGCTCGTTCTATATTGATGTGAAGAAGGGAATTTGTCTAATGGATGCGGAGAGAGGCCAGGATGCCGGAAATCTGGCAATGTTCCTGAGAAAGAAATTCACAGACAAGAAAATTAAGGCAATCTTCCACATAAATTTTGACAGGGTTGTAAGAGTTGATTT
>JAKARU010000009.1 GCA_021819225.1 Thermoplasmata archaeon | reverse complement strand
GATCTATGAAGATGTCCGGGAATGTGTACAGGAAATCAAACAGAATCATCAGTGGGATAACAATTATCAGCAAAACACTTAGCAGGACGGCGAATCCCGCAATTTCACTTCGGTGTTTCTCTATTACTGCCCTAGAAATCCTTTCTGAGAGTTTCCCTGAAATAACTGCAATATGAAAGAATCCCCTTGGTTCACCGAATACAAGGTCTATTGTAAGCGCAACGAGGAATCCTTCAAGTGCAATTTTAAACAGGTCAATTTCCATTTATGATCTGAGAAAGGATGGATGTTTTTAAATTTGCCGATACTGAATTCGAAAAATTCCTGATGCTTTTTTCCAGAATCTCTTCATATGTTTCATGAATCTCTATGCCTGTGAGATACTCTACAAAATCCCTGTTGTTCAGGATTCCATGCACGTTTGTTCCTATAACCCTCATGTTCTCACTCACTGAGCCCTCGTCCCTTGAATTCACTCTGAGGAAGGGCTTTTCATGATTCTCCAAAATCTGGCCGTACCTTATTTCGTAACCATCACCGCTGAACTTCTTCCCGCCAGCTTCTCCACTGTATTTCCCGAAAGTCACTGTCTTGCGACTGGAATATACAAATTCCACATCAAGCAATCCAAGGCCCTTTTCCTCCACTTCCCGATCGAAGATTATTTTTCTTGACAGAATCTGGTATCCTCCACAGATACCAATTATTGTTCCCCCTCCATCATGAAATCGCTTTATCTCTTCCCAGAGGCCACTTTTCTTGAGGAATCCTATGTCTTCATGAACATTTTTCGAGCCAGGGAGTATAATTGTATTCATTTTGTTCATCTCACGGGGATTTTTCACATAAGCGAACAGGTTATTGGCAGCCAGAAAATCCACATCACTGTAGTTCTCAAAGAATGGATACCTGATCACACCAACGATTCCATGGGCATCCTTCGCATAATCAAGCGAATCTTCCCCAGGGAGGTCGTGGTCAATGTGCGGCAAAACGCCAAGACATCTCATTCCCGTCTCATTCTCAATGAAATCTATCCCACTTTGAAGCATCTCCGCGTTTCCACGCATGTTGTTTATCACGAAATATGAAATTGTTTCGGGGAAATTTGCAAGTTTCTTTGTCCCGTAAAGGGATGCAAAGGTTCCACCGGATTCTATGTTACTTATCAGTATGCCTGTACCGTTGAATTCTTTCGTGATCCAGGTATTTGATATGTCCCTGTCATACAGATTTATTTCAGCACATGATCCAGATCCCTCACCCACTACAAAGTCGTACTTACCAAGAAGATCATTGAGGGCCTCGCTAGCAACACGCCTTCCCTCATCATGCAGGAATTTCCCATATTCATGTATTGACATCTGCCCGAGAGAGGCGCCTTTGCATATTACCTGAGATTTTCCCATACCCTCGGGCTTCAGAAGGATGGGATTCATCCTCCAGTCAGCCCTCACTCCAGATGCTTTTGACTGGAGCCATTGAGCCCTTGATATCTCTTCCCCTTCTTCAGTAGAAATTGAGTTGAGGGACATATTCATCGCCTTGAAGGGAGCCACGCTGTATCCCTTCTCTTTCAATATCCTGCAGATCGCCATTGCAAACGTTGTTTTACCTGCACCTGACGAAGTACCGAGAACATGAATCAGCTTACCTTGCGTCATTTATTTCACCAGATATTGCGGCAATGAGTTTCTCATTTGATTCCCTGTCAAGAATGGCAATCCTGAAATCTGATTCAGTGAAACCATGGAAATTGCTTATGGATCTTATGAGGAATCCTTTATTCAGCATCTTTTCAACAAAGTTTTTTCCATCAATGAGGGAAGGAATTCTGAATGAAATATAATTTGCCTCAGGCTTTCCAAGAATGGTACAGCCAGCTTCCCTGATCTTTCCTGAAACATATTCCCTCTCCTTCGCCACCAGCCCCGGGTCAACTTTCGTGCTGAGAAGATCCGGGAGAATCCTGGAGTAGAAAAGTGGCACCGTCCATGGAATCAGATTACTCTTTATTCTTTCTGCCATCTCCGGTGATGATATGGTATAGCCAAGCCTCAGGCCGGCGAGTCCAGAAATCTTGCTGAATGATCTCCCCACAATAAGATTGGGGTACCTGTCCAGTAATATCTTCAAGTTAATCCTCTTCTCAAGCGGAACAAAATCGATGAAAGCCTCATCAAGGAAAAGATATACCCCATTGCTGGAAAGTTGATCAAGTATGCCTGTAACTGTATCTTCTGAAAGGTACTCGCCAGTCGGATTCACAGGTGAGTTTATGGACACAATATCCACCGAATAATTCTTAAGAATTTCAGGGTGTTTGATAATCACATGAAGTGGTACCCTCACAATTGACATATTTCTGAGCATTGCTGCCCGTCTGTGCTCCGAGAATAATGGTTCAGCAATAAGTGCACTCCCGTTTGTAAATATGCTGTATACTGCATATATGAGCGAGGTAAGGCCATATCCTGCTGTGATCATTTCCTGGACGAATCCAGAAACATTGCTTATAATGCTGCTTATCTCATCCTGAGATGATGGATAATGAATGAGTTCTTCCGGAAATATCTGGATTCCTGATAGCCCCGAGTTCTGACCAATAGACGCACTGAAATCCATGACCTCCTTTCCGCTATTTTTCAGTCTTGAATATGAGTCTCCATGCCTGAATCTTTCATCTGAAATTTCCTTCACATCAATGTAATTATTTTCATATTTATAGAAGTTGAGTATTATGCCATGATGAAGATAGCAGATGCCATAAAATCCTCATTTGGTTTCTTTACTATTATACCTGTGAAGGACGATAAATTCGACCGTGGAGCATTGAACTTCATGTGGTTCCAGTACATGCTCGCTGGAATATTTGCGGCGATCATTTACATCATTCTTTCACTGTTTTTGAATTTCTACTTAGCTGCGGTTGTCGCGTTTATCTCAATAGGCATTTTTCTGGGGATCCAGAATGTAGACGCCCTGGCTGATTTCGGGGATGGGCTGATGAAGAGGGGATCACCGGTTGAACGTTTTGCAGTAATGAAGACACCAGAAACTGGAACAGGTGGCATATTTTCAGTATTCTCTGTTTATGTAATATCTATTGCGGCACTTCTTAGTCTGAAAGGAGTAAATCTCATCTATGGTATCATATTCGGCCAGCTGAATTCTGCGTTATGGATGGTCGTGATCATTTCAAGAAATAAAACGCGAGATACAGGTTTTGCTCATTACTTTTCAGAAATCACCGGGAGCAGAAAATTCCTGGTCTGGAACATTCTTCCTATCATGATAGTCCTTATAATATTCTTCCCGGAACTCCTCCTGATTTTCCTTATATCTGTATGCGCTTCGCTTCTATTCAGGATTTATTCTGTAAAAGTTTTTGGGGCGATAAACGGGGACATAACCGGAGCATCTGGGGAGATCGGGAGGATGACATCACTCGTTCTCATGAACGCTGGAATCCTGATCCTGAACCCGGGCTTCAATCTTCTGCCTTATCTTTTCCGTCTTCCCTGAATTTCATCGTGGATGAATATATTGAGAGCAGTGGGCCTACACCGGACATTATTCTCTCAAGTGCAACTGACAGGTGTTCCTGATAGGTTGATCTTGATAAGCCCATAGACCTTGCAATACTCTCAAGATGCACCCTTCTCGGGAAGTTGAAATAACCAGAATCTATGGCCTTCTTCATGGATTCTATCTGCCTTTGCGTGAGTTCTCCAAAAACATCCTCAAGGGAGATGTTGAAACCATTGACAAATCCCTCCATCTTCATGGCCTTTTTTTGAATGATCGAAGCGGGGCCCCTTGACGATATGCTATTGAAGACATTTTTTGAGCGTATTTCATCGGGGGAATACACTGTTATCCTCTCCCTTCCATTCCAGTATGAAACGGGTGCCTTCCACATACAGCTTTCTGATTCGACTATCCTTATTGTTGAATTGTGGATGCTACACCTGCATGCCATCATAACGCTGAGCCTGCTGTCATTGAGATTATAGGACAGAATTGTACTCCCGACACCATTAACTGCCTTTCTCAGGGAATCCTGAAGTTTCTCAGTGGATGTATCATCTATGATGAACTCAAGGAAATCCACGGTTGAATTGCACCATCTGTAGAACTTTATATCCGGGAAATCCTTGGATAATTTGTTGAATAACATATCGTTCTCACTTTCAATGGTGATCTCGTCCATACCGGTCCATGCCGGTATAAAATATATGTCTTGCGATAACATGTTAAATCTGGTGACAAAATGACAGATGTAGTAGTAGAACATAAGTGGAAGGAAAAGAATGGAGAAGAAGTTGTAAAGGTAGTTGGCGGTATAATAGATATGCAGAAGAATGGCAAGCTGCCACAGGGATTTACCCTCAAGTCAATTTCAGTCCTGAAAGGGGAGAACACTGCGATATGCAACTGGGAAGCCCCAAGTGTTAAGGACATGAAGGATCTCCTGGAAAAGGTGAACCCACCAACAAAACACGAAGTTTACGAAGCTCAGAAGATGTTCTGAGCACCGGAAACTACCATAGAGGAAACTGGGTTTTTCCAGCTTTAATCTAAAATTTCTAACATATTCTAATTTGATCGGTGAAACATGATCGTAAGGAATATGATGATTAGTTCTCCTGAGAAAAAATAATATATTTTTATTCCAGCAATGATTACGTGATTTATGACAAGATTTTACTACAAATGCAAGGACGTTGGTTTCGACTGCAGTTATTTCATCAATGAGCCCACAAAGAAAGATGTATGGGCCAAGATCAGGATACATAACAGGTATGCCCATAACCAGTTCGATATCCCACCTGAGTGGGAGAAGAAGATCGATGCGGCCATTGAGGAAAAGTGACATAGATGAAACAGATTCCCACCGTTCTCAGATCTGACGAGATAATAAACAAGAGTCTCAGAAAAGCATCAAAGATAGAGGAGCCCTACGACAAAATATTCGAGAACAGGATCAGGAAGGAGAATATAGATAGAATTGCAACGGCAGAAAGTGTTGCTGCCCCTTATCTTCTGAGGATCGTTAAAAAATTTCCCACGATTGAAAAGATGCATCCCTTTTATGAGGACTTCATAGATCTGAAATTCGGTGTGGACAATTACAAGATAGCGCTGAGCAATGTCCAGTGGGCCGGTCAAAAGCTTGTTGAACTCGCAACTGACAACATCAACCAGCTTAAGCGGGCAAGAAAGACATTTGAGATGGTAAACATAAGAAAGCGGTACTATGGGCGATTCTGCTCAGTTATTGAGGGAATAGAAAAGGATCTTCTGCTTCTAGGTGAATGCAGGGATTTCCTCAAATCACTGCCTGAAATAAATCCGGATCAGCCTACATTCATAATTGCAGGAATGCCTAATGTGGGGAAGAGTTCACTGCTGAATGCCCTGACAAGGAATGAAGTGAAAACTGCCCCATACCCTTTCACAACCCAGTCGGTTTACATCGGTCACATGATGGAGGATGATATCAGGGTCCAGCTGGTAGATACTCCGGGGATACTTGACAGGCCGATGGAGGAACGAAATGATCTTGAAAGAAGGTCAATTCTGAGTCTCAAAGACATAAAGGGAATCATACTTTTCCTTATGGACTATTCCGGAACATCCGGTTATAGCGTGGAACAGCAGATGAATCTTTATGAGGAGATAAAGAAGACATTCCACAAGAAAACATACAGGATACAGGCAAAAATAGATATCAGTCAGAAGGAGGAGGAAGTTGCCATATCGACGTACACTGGTGAAGGTATAGAGCAGCTGCGAAACTTCATATTTATCAATGCTGGTGAAATGATTGAGCAGTCATACTGATATTGAAAAGATAACACTTAAGAACGCAATAACCCACGGAGGAAAAGCTGATGTGGGAAGTGTGGTTAACAAGTTTATAGGCAATTTCCCGGAGCTTAAGCCAATGATCAGGGAGATAATGGGCCAGATAAGGGAAGCGGTTACAGAGATAAACGGTATCAGTCTGGAAGATCAGATTGAGATGGCAAAGAGATTATATCCAGAACTCCTTGTTGAGGAGAAGAAGAGCAACGAACACCCACTTGCTGAATTGAAGAATGTCAGGGGGAGGGTCGTGATGAGGATGGCTCCTTCCCCGTCAGGGCCACTTCATCTGGGGCATACAAGAATGTGCATATTGAACGATGAATATGTCAAACGATATGGTGGGGAATTAATATTAAGAATAGAGGACACGAATCCGAATAACATCTACCCGCCTGCTTATGAGATGATACCAGAAGATAACAGGTGGCTCGGTGTAAATTACACCAGTGTTGTGATACAGTCCGAAAGAATCCCACTATATTATGAGAAGGCGGAAGAACTCATAATGATGGGAAAAGCCTATATGTGTACATGTGAGGTTGCAGATTTCAAAAGAGATCTGATGAATTCAACCGCATGTCCTCACAGGGACCTGAAACCTGAGGAACATCTGGAACTTTTCAGGAATGTCGTGAAAGGGACAGAGAAAAGTCGTTCACCAGTGCTTATAATAAAGACCGACCTGTTCCATCCGAATCCGGCCGTAAGGGACTGGATTGCCTTCAGGGTCATAGACCGTGCGCATCCACATACCGGCAGGAAATACAGGTTTTATCCACTGATGAACTTCAGTGTGGCCATAGATGACCATGAGCTTGGATTAACACATGTAATCAGAGGTTCAGATCACATCAACAACACGGAAAGACAGAAATATATATTCAGGTATTTTGGCTGGGAACTGCCGGAATACTTCCACTATGGGAAAATACACATAGGTGACACAATCCTGAAGACATCACTGATGAGGAAGGGTATAGACTCAGGACAGTACAGCGGATGGGATGACGTGCAGCTTGCAACGGTCAGAGCTCTTGCAAGGAGAGGTTACAGGCCAGAAGCATTCAGGAAGTACTGGGTCGATTCAGGCCTTAAGGAGGTTAATTCAGATTTCTCGTGGGATATATTTAATTCAATCAACCGCCTGCTGATAGATAAGAGTTCGGACAGGTACTTCTTCGTACCGGATCCAGTTAAGATCAGGATTGAGGATGCGCCTGAATCCATATCCAGGATTCCCCTCTATCCGAACGATGATGCAAGAGGCTACAGAACTTATACTATCGAGAAGGAACCCTGGATTTCAGTTCCTGGATCTGAGATTTCCGATCTTGCAGATGGTGATATTCTTAGGCTTAAGGATCTTTATAACATAAAAAAGGAAGGTGGAAAATTTGTATTCGCAGGAAGGGAGAATACATCATCCAGAAAGAAGATAATCCAGTGGGTAAATGGTGAAGGTGTAGAATTCAGCATTCTGAAACCGGATGGTATGTCTGATAAGGGGGTGGTGGAATCTCTGCTCTCTGGAAAAAAAGGCATCTTCCAGATGGAGCGATATGCATTTATAAATGTGGTGGGAGACCATACCGGCCTCTTCCTTCACAGGTGATCAATTACCTGACAGGGGGCTTTTTAACATGATCTGGGAAGATGTGTAGAAGGACCGCATCTCCCACTGATTTCACCCATCTGTAAGGTATGGAAACGGGCATTCCATCTTCCACAAGCATTGTGTTTGTATCCTTTATCAATATGCCTGAGATCGACTTCAATTCGCTGTCTAATATGATATCATAGACATTTCCAACAAGAATACCCTTATCAGTATAAACTGGAAGATCAATAATTTCCTTCATATATTCCATTCAATCATCACTTCCTACAATATTCAATAAAGGATTTGAATATTTCCCTACCAAACATTGTATTTTCAACTTCCGGATGATACTGGACGCCAAACATGGGGTGTTTCGTGTCATAAAATGCCTGGACACCGCAGTTCTTCGATCTCGCAGCAAGTTTATAACCCTCCGGCAGTTTCGTTATCTCATCGTTGTGATTTTCCCAGACAGTGATCTTTTCCGGTATTCCACTAAAGATCCCTCCATTGTCAAAAAAGGTCACTTCCGTCTTTCCAAACTCAGGAAATGGGGCTTTCCTGACTTCACCACCAAAGTGAAGTGCCATGAACTGTGCGCCTACACATATGCCAAAGACTGGAACAGTTGGGTTGTCAATTATCTGTGATATCTTGCCAAGTTTCGGAATCTCCCCTATAATGCTTGGGGCTCCACCCGAAAGAACCCAACCATCAGCATCCTTGACCTCATGGAAATCAATATCGTTATCCACGATCTGCGAATCAACACCAAGTTGCTTCAAAACCCGCCATTCCCGGTGTGTCCACTGTCCCCCATTGTCAACAACGTATATCTTCATGGTCAATCCTGCATGGGAATGCCCAACCTCTTAATTATCTCTTTATATCTCGTCCTGATAGTAACCTCAGTAACGCCTGAAACCTTTGAAAGCTGGGACTGAGTTATCTTTGTCCCGCACTTTTTGCATGCAATATATATTATGGCTGCAGCCAGGCCAGCAGGCGTTTTTCCGTCCTTTATCCCTGCTGAGTCTGCAAGGAAGTAGATATTCGTCCCTTCCGAGGAAACATCTTTGGGAAGATTCAACTTCCTCGTATAAAACGATATAAAATACTGTATATCCGGCATCTTCTGTTCCATGTCAAGTTCATGTATCATTTCCCTGTAATATCTTCCAATCCTTTTTCGCTCCAGGCCAAGTTCATCAGCTATCTCTGAGAGGGTTCGTGGATAGCCATAATTCCTGAATACGGCATAAATAAGACTCGCAACAATATATTCTGTGTTCCTTCCCTTGGTTATTTTCCTGGAAAGTGCTTCCTTGAATGCCTTGCCGACCATCTCCTTCATATCGTCCGGCATTCCAAGTCTTGCGGAGAATCCATTTATACACTGGATCGCCTTGATATGTCTCCGCTCATTGCTGTTGCTGACCTTACTCAGGTTCTGTGCCTTCATTAGCCGGTATACTGTCTCCTTATTTTTCCCCTTAATTATCTTCCCGGTGCCATCATACCTTCCGGGTGATATTTCAGTGCGTAAATTTCGATCATGACTCATATATGTATTGGTATTTGGGCTTGGAAATGAAGTCTCTCCATTTTCACTGTTGCCGCTGTAAATATTCGGATCCTTCTCTATCAGATTCTCCTCCTGTATGGCGCCACAATTTCCACAGAAGACTTCACCCCTGGAATAATCAGTAAAAACCTGGTCGGAATTGCAGTCTTTGCACCTTTTGGTAGAATCCGAATTTTTCATGCTCCAACGGATTTAAATATCGCGTTTCCCCTATTTAGTTTTAACTAAATAAAGGAAATGTTAATTGTAATATAAAAATTATAATGAGTAAATAATTTCTCATATGTTAGGATGTTCAGTTCCTATACGGATCCCTTGCTTTATAAATCTTTATTCAATTATTCATAAATTTTTTAAGAACATTACTATAAGTTTATATACTGATTAACCATTCTATTAATTAATGTTTAAGCCGATTCCAGTCATTCACACCATAAATCATGAGTTTGTGGTAAAGGAAGTGACTGAGGACATGATGAATAAGCCCGTTTTCGATCAAACAGGGAAGAAGGTAGGGAAAATAATAAGGATAATGGGTCCTGTGAATGATCCGTATGGCCTTGTTTCCATAACCGATCAGGCACCGGCAGGCGGGGAAAAATTCTTCGTGAAGGTTTAGAGGGTGTTTTAAAATGGAAGAGAAGAACAAAAAGAGTATTGAGCAGATAGAAAAATGTCCCGAATGTGGTTCTACTGATCTGTCAAGAGATTACGAAAGGGGTGAGCTGGTATGCAATAAATGCGGTATTGTTATCGATGACAGCTACATTGATCAGGGTCCGGAATGGAGGGCATTTGATTCGGAGCAGAATGAATCAAGGGCAAGGGCAGGGTCGCCCATGACATTTACCATCCATGACAAGGGTCTTTCAACAGATATTTCGTGGAAGAACAAGGATTCTTATGGAAAGTCAATTCCTACCAGGAACCGGGCACAGCTTTACAGGCTGAGAAAATGGCAGAAGAGGATCAAGGTTTCGAATGCTGCGGAGAGGAATCTTTCCCAGGCGCTACAGGAGATGGAGAGAATGGCTTCCAACCTGAGCATCCCAAATGATGTAAGGGAAACCGCTGCTGTGATATACAGAAGGGCGGTGAAGCAGAATATGATAAGGGGAAGGAGCATAGAAGGCGTGGTTGCAGGCTCTCTTTATGCAGCATGCAGGATCACAAATGTCCCCAGAACTCTGGATGAAATTGCGTCAATTACAAGGGTGAAGAAGAAGGAGATTGGAAGGACATTTAGAATCATGAGCAGGTATCTCCAGCTTAATATTCTTCCATCGAAGCCTGAGGATTATCTTAACAGGTTCTGCAGTAAATTGAAACTGTCCATGGAGACAAGAAAACAGGCAGCTGAAATAATTAAGATGGCCCAGGACGGGGACCTCACTTCAGGAAAAGGTCCAACTGGAGTTGCTGCTGCAGCCATATACATCGCATCCATATTGACGGGAGAAAGACGAACCCAGAGATCAGTTGCAGAAGTTGCAGGAGTTACTGAGGTAACAATAAGAAACAGATACAAGGAACTCACTGAAAAATTGAATCTTGATGTTCAGGAATAATCTTCCTCATATATTTTTTTTACAAGATCATAACATTTGAGGATTTCATCAGACAAACTGTAGATATTTCCAACCTTTGTGGTGGTAGTCCTGAATGCCAGAACACCATCGCTGACAGTGAACTGACTATTTACATCATTGTCCGGCCCGCACGATATGCTTATCGAATCCAGTATTTCCGGATCATCTCTTATTTTAATGACTATTTCCAACTGAGGAGCATCCTCAGATTATATAAAATCCTTATCCGATAACACTTACCTTAATATTTTAATTCCAGATTGAAATAGGCAGGAGAGCGGAGGTTGCCGAGTCAGGTCAAAGGCGACAGACTCAAGATCTGTTTCCGTAGGGGTTCGCCGGTTCGAATCCGGCCCTCCGCATCTAAATTATGTTTTCTCCTCCTGCCTCTGGTAGCGCCGTGTTTCTGACCTTCATGGAATCTACCGATTTCCCATGTTATTAATTGAATAATTCGGTAATTTTCTATTATGTTTCCGCTTCAATCAGGTAATTTGCTCATCAAGGTGTTTCTCTCATCTAGCATGCCAACTTTCTTCCACATAAAATTTTTGAACTCGCTAATATTTCGGCGGTAAATTATTGTAACTACAACGTCTTTAAAACTCAGTTTCAGAATATACAGTGTACCTTAAGATTGAGCCAGGTTTCTATCAAATTTTTATCGGCATGAAAACAGAATAACCATGGTTTCGGTGGTATTTTTCTCCATCGAGATAACCCTATCAATCGGAATGAGTAATGAAACGGAATTTTATTGAGGAATTTGAGTCGAATCTATTGTTGAACAGACGTGAAGCATGGAAGTAAAGTTCTTTCATCGCGATGAATTGGGAAAACCGGCAAAAGCACTCAGATAACCTACTAACAGTCGATATATCGCATCAAGAAGGAGATATAGTTTGTATGACGTTTAGGATGATCGATTCAATGCCATTCCATAGTCTAAATTTAAATTCCTCTTTTAGTTACTCCATCATGCAAGATGACACCTTTGACTCATTCAGTGAGTATCAGAGACATCAAAAGAGAACAGCAGGACCAAGGAGTAACCTAATAAATGCAGTATTGGGATTATGCGGTGAATCCGGCGAGGTCGCGGACATTGTAAAGAAGCATGAATTTCAGGGGCATGTCATGGATCGTGAGAAATTAATCGAAGAACTGGGGGATGTTCTATGGTACCTGAGCGAGGCAGCAAGATCAATAGATGTGGATCTTGCGGATATAGCAAAGAAAAATATCCATAAATTATCGCTGAGGTATCCTGATGGCTTCAGTGAGCAACGCAGTATTTTCAGGGATGAATAATTCTTATTCAGTCAGTTCACGATATCGATATAGTGCAGATGATTCATGTTAGGTTTATGCAATAAATTATTAAAACATTAGTCATATACATATTGTGTTTGACAGAGAGCGAAAGAAGAGACTCGATAAGTCGGAAAAGCAGAAGACTGGCAATGATAAGGAGATTCTGGAGAAGCTTTACCATATGTTGCAGGATGCAAAAGGATCCGATATTAAATTTGAGAATTTTGACATGAAATACTGTTTTGCGGAAATTAAGGCTGACGAGAAGGGCGAGGTTGGGGTGATAGAGGATATACCATCTAATTTCGATGAAGTAGTCTCGCTCAGTTTTGATCTTTTGACTGATGGCAAGAAGGATAGGGAAATTATATTTGACAGGGAAGGTATAAGGATTTTCCCACATGATAAGCATGGATATGAAAAGAGCATTGCCAACGATATTCTTTCATCAAGATAAATCCGGCCATTTTTGAAAAGCAGATATTGTTATCGGCATGTTGCTTTAAAATCTTTACACTCACCATGGAAATATGTATTAGTCCCTGAGTAATTAATCATTATGGGAATCAAGAGGTTAAACCTTTCAGATCTGCCAAGGGCAGGTAATTATTCGCATTCTGTTTCTGTAGGGAACACACTGTTCATTTCAGGGCAACTTGGAGTAACACCAGAGACTAAAGGGAAATTCTCGGAGCAGTTCAAATTAGCCGCGGACAATATAGTAAAAATATGTGAAGCCAATGGGTCAGGGAAGCACAATATAGTCAAGGTAGTTGTTTACATTTCGGACGCATCATATTTCAGGGAAATGAATAATCTGTTTGATCAGTCGTTCGGGGATTTTCCGCCGGCACGGACAACCATTGTTTGTTCTTTCCCAAATCCTGATGCAATGGTTGAGCTTGAGGCTACCGTATTCGTTGGCTGAGCCGGAGCAAATTATTATTTTTTTTATTTCATAATGAATATACTTTAAAAAACATGTACATAAAAGGCATAAAAAGTTTAAACCGTTGTAAGCATACCCTATTAACCGTAAGGTGATAATATGGTTGAAGATTTAGATCCGTTCGATATAGCGGTAAAACAGCTAGAAAAGGCTGCGAAAGTTATGAAACTGGACCAGCAGGCTCTTGAGATTTTAAAGGTACCTCAGCAAATTCTCCAGGTCAGTTTGCCTGTCAGAATGGATGACGGAAAGGTAAAAGTTTTTACAGGCTTTAGAGTCCATTATAACAATGCAAGAGGTCCTGTAAAGGGAGGGATAAGATTTCACCCAGATGAGACGCTGTCCACTGTGAAAGCCCTTTCCGCGTGGATGACATGGAAAACTGCTGTTGTAGATATACCTCTTGGTGGAGCAAAGGGAGGAATTATCTGTGATACAAAAAAGATGAGCGCCGGAGAAATTGAAAGATTGAGCCGTGCATACGTAAGGGCTCTTGGTGAATTCATAGGTCCCGAAGTTGATATCCCAGCGCCGGATGTTTATACCACGCCACAGATTATGGCCTGGATGATGGATGAGTACGAAAACATAGTCAGAAAGTCAGCACCTGGTGTTATAACAGGAAAACCGCTGACACTTGGAGGTTCACAGGGAAGGGGAGATGCAACTGCAAAGGGTGGTATGTATGTTCTCAAGGTCGGAGCCAAAAAGAAGGGAATTGACCTCTCAAAAGCTAAAGTTGCAGTTCAGGGATTTGGAAATGCAGGTCAGTTTGCGCTTAAACTTGTAAAAGAGCACTTCGGCTCCAAGGTAGTGGCAATTTCAGACACTAAGGGTGGAATTTATCTCGAGAGCGGACTGGACTTCGACAAGTTGCTTGAGCACAAGCAGAAGCACGGTACAGTTCAGGGATTCCCCGGCGCAAAGAACATAACAAACGAGGAGCTGCTGGAGCTCGGAGTGGACGTTCTTATACCTGCTGCAATTGAAAATCAGATCACCGGTTCAAACGCATCAAAGATAAAGGCCAAGATCATACTGGAACTTGCCAACGGGCCAACAACTCCTGAAGCAGACGAGATCCTTTACAAGAATGGAGTTCTTGTGCTTCCAGATTTCCTTGCAAATGCAGGTGGAGTAACAACATCATACTTCGAGTGGGTTCAGAACATAGGTGGATACTACTGGACTATTGACGAAGTCTATGAGAAACTGGACAAGAAGATGACCGCTTCAGCAGAGGCCGTTCTCGCCACTTCAGACAAATACAAGGTAGACCCAAGGACAGCTGCTTACGTGATATCCGTACAGAGAGTAGCGGACGCCATGAAGGCCAGGGGCTGGTATTAGACTTCCTAATATCACATTATTTTTATTTTGAGAGATTTTACGGGGTTGAACTTTTTTCACATCTCGCAATTTTTTTATAAGGCATTCCTATACACGAAGTGATCCAGCGAGAATAGTGTAGTGGTTATCACAGGGGCTTCCCAAGCCCTTAACCCGGGTTCGAATCCCGGTTCTCGCATAAAACATAAAAATACAAAGTCATCCCTGATGGAAGGAATGGCTTGGATGCTGATTCATAATTATGTTTTATCCTGTAGTTCCGAAACATACAATTGGTTGTTTATCCTCGCCACACTGTTATCTTGATGTTAATCTCTCTCCTGTTTCCATGATCTTTCACATCACATGAACGATTATATCCACAATCTGAAGATACTCCAGTCTTCCTTTCAGGATATCTTCTTTATCTCGGGAGTTAATCGAAGATAATTACAAATCAGATCATCTGGTCACCAATCGATCCATCCCCCTTTAAGAAAATTAGCAATAAAAATATAGGTTAATGAAATACCTTATAGATGGCAGGAAGAATTAAGGTTATAAATGACCCTGGAGAACTGGTATCTATATTCAGGGCATCAGATACTGATATCAAGAGGAAACTGCTTATTGATTTATCCACAAGTTGGATCACCTTGCCAAAAATACAGGAGAAATATGGCGTTGAGGGTAAGAGGGCCCTTTTGTACCTTGACAAGATCAAGATGCTAGAGAGCCAGTGGATGACTGGTGAAAATGGTCCAGAGAAAGCTTACCACACATTCTACAACAATGTACAGATAAATTTAATGGGAACAATGACGGAACTTGCAGATATAATCTATGCAACCACACTTTCTGACCCTCAGCTTGAAGTTTATGAGAAAGAGATAGAGGGAATGATGACCTCCGGTGAAGGCGTCTTCCTTGGAGAAGTATCAGAGAAACTTGGGGTATCTCAAACGCTTCTAAAAGGCCTGGTTAAAAGATCTCGAAATCTTCAGATTAAAGGTTTCAAAATTGAGAAAGTTATAGAAGAATGACCCACCGAATCATTATTTACAGATATGGACACCGGCCTGCAAGAGATAAAAGAATAACTACTCATGTCGCCCTTACGGCAAGGGCATTCGGTGCACAGGGGATAATTATTGATTCTCCAGACAGAAATATTGAGGATGGGATAAGAAAAGTAATGGATAATTTTGGAGGAGATTTTAGTGTTAAGACTGGATTTCCGCTTAACGGATTTCTTTCTTTAGATAAGAAATATATACATCTTACAATGTATGGAAGGCCCCTCCAGGATGTTGAGGAAAGGATTAGGGATTTTATTAAGCAGAATGAGGAAATTTATATATTTGTAGGAGCTGAAAAGGTTCCGGGAATAGTCTATTCAAAAGCCTCATTTAACGTGGCAGTAACGCAACAGCCAATAAGCGAAGTTTCTGCGCTGGCAATACTTCTCGACAGAATTTTCGAAGGCAGGGAACTGGCAAAGAGAGAGAGCGGCCAGACCAGAATAATCCCGAATGATAGGGGTAAGTCTATAGAATTTGTACCAAATAAGGAATCTTGCCTGGAGATACTAAGGAGACACGGTTCATCTGATGAACTCATAGAGCATAGCCTGGCCGTTGAATATGTTTCGGACATTATATGCGATCATATTGACTGTGATTATGAAGTAGTTTCAGCAGGAGCTCTTCTTCACGATATCGGAAGGACTGTCGATAATGGAATCACTCACTCCATTACTGGAAAAGGAATCCTCGAGAAGGAGAGAATCTCTAAAAGGGTCCAGGATATAGTGCTAAGGCATATTGGAGGGGGAATAACAGATGAGGAGGCAGTAACCCAGGATTTGCCTGCCCGGGGATTAATGCCATTAACGATTGAAGAGAAGATAGTATGCACTGCGGACAACCTGGTTAAAGGTTGTAAGCGTATATCAATTCAGGATCAGGTGGAGAGATACCGGGAAAAGGGACTGCAGGAAGCTGCAGGAAGAATAAAAATTATGTATGATGAAATATGTGATATTGCGGGATTCGACATTGATTCTATATCATTATGGGGAGAGTAATCACATAAGAATTCAACTGGATGCCGTGGCTCAAACTATATTCATAATTCGAAAAACTTAATTGCACCTTTTCAATTAACCAGAACCAGCCGCTGTAGCTCAGTTGGTAGAGCACTCGCCTGTTAAGCGAGCGGTCGTCGGTTCGAACCCGACCGGCGGCGTTCAAGGATAGTATATTTATATTGGTGCATCATGCGATTATATGATGGGAACTACTAAGAGGGAATTTATGTTTTCACTTTCATTTTCATTACTTCTCCTATTTATATTTATTTTTGCTGAACACCCGGGCAATAGAACTGAAAATATGATTTTTCTATCAAGCTGGTCAGCTGCAATGATTGTTTGGCTGGGTATGT